>JANMNW010000278.1:0-1673 GCA_031368515.1 Chloroflexota bacterium | reverse complement strand
CGTTGATGACGTAGACCTTGGGCATGGGCAGTTGCGCGCGCTGGGCGAGTTCGCGCACGGTGGCGTAGAACTGCGGCGCCGAGGTTTGATCAACCTCTTGCGCGTTGTACATCTTCAGCACGATCTTGTCGGAAAACCAGTAGCTGAAGAAATTCATGCCCAACGCAACCATCAGCGCCAGCGCCATACCCTGCTGACCACCGAGCACCGAGCCGATCGCCATGAACAGCGCGGTGATGGCAGCCATCAGGATCGCAGTCTTCATCAAGTTGAACACGAACGCCTTTCCTTCAAATGCGGGCGCGACGTAGATGCGGCCGCGTGCACGAAGTTCAACTCGTTCGTGGGGCGAATCGCATCCCGGCGCGCAGCGTCTGGCCTGCGAGAAACGCCTGCGCGGCCATGCGCTTGCCGCCGCTGCGCTGCAATAGCGTCAAGCGCAACCCGCCGCTGCCGCAGGCGACGACCAGTCTGGTCGGTTCCACGCTGACGATTTCCCCCGGCGCGCCGCCCCACCCGGGAGCGACGCCGGCACCTGGATCCAGCGCAGCGCGCCAGATCTTGAGGGTCTCGCCGTTGAGCACGCCGCTGGCCCCGGGGAAAGGGTCGAAGGCGCGGATTCTGCGTTCGATGACTGCGGCGGGTTCGCGCCAGTCAATTGGTGCTTCGGCCTTGTCGATCTTGTGCGCGTAGCTGATCCCCGCATCGGGCTGTGGCGTCGATTGCAGCGCCCCACTTTGTGCGAGTTCGAGCGCTTGCACAATCAGGCGACCGCCCAGCGCCGCGAGCCTGTCGTGCAGTGTCGCTGCCGAGTCATCGGCACCGATCGCCAGCGCTTGCGCGAGCAGCATCGCGCCCGTGTCCAGACCCGCATCCATTTGCATGATCGTGATACCGGTGGCCTTGTCACCCGCTTCGATGGCACGCTGGATCGGTGCCGCGCCGCGCCAGCGCGGCAGCAGGGAAGCGTGAATGTTCAGGCAGCCGAGCGGCGGCAATTCGAGCACCCAGGCAGGCAGCAGCAAGCCGTAGGCGGCAACCACGAGCACATCGGGCCGCGCCGCGAGCAGGGCTGTACGCGCCTGTTGCGCGTCGTCGGGAAACTTGCCGTCCAGTCGCAGGCTGCGTGGTTGAGCGACGCGAATTCCGTGCTCAATCGCATATGCCTTTACGGCGCTGGGGTGCAGCTTCAAGCCCCGCCCGGCGGGGCGATCCGGTTGCGTGAAGACCAGCGCAACTTCAGAACCGGCCTGCCGCAACGCGTGCAGTGCGGCCAAACCGAATTCGGGCGTGCCGGCAAAAGCGACTCGCATGGCGCATCGATCCAGGAAGGTCAGCGCTAGCCGCGCCGCTCGTCGCGCAATCTTTTCAGCATCTTGGTGCGAATCCGATCGCGCTTGAGCGGGCTCAGGTACTCGACGAAGACTTTGCCAAGCAGGTGGTCCATTTCATGCTGCACACACACCGCCAACAGGCCGCTCGCGTCGTATTGCACCGTCTCGCCGGAGCGGTTCAGCGCGCGCACCGTGACCTGGGCGTGGCGCTGCACCTTGTCATAGACTTCAGGCACCGACAAACAGCCTTCATCGGTAACGACCAGTTCCTGGCTGCGTGTAATCAGTTCCGGGTTGATCAGCACGTGCGGCCGTTTCAGATTCGGCTCGGTGTCGATT
>JANMNW010000396.1:0-15575 GCA_031368515.1 Chloroflexota bacterium | reverse complement strand
CCAGCCGCACCAACGCGGCGCTGGTCGAGCGCAACCTGATCAAGCTGGTCAACGTGATCGATGTGCTGGATGTGACCAACCTGCCCACCGTCGACCGCGAACTGGCGCTGATCAAAGTGCGCGTCAACGACGCCACAAAACGCGGCGAACTCAAGCAGATCGCAGACATGTTTCAGAGCCGCGTGGTGGATGTGGCCAAAGACTCGATCATGATCGAAGTCACCGGCGAAGAGACCAAGGTCAACTCCGTGCTGGGTGTGCTGACCGACTACGGTATTCTTGAGGTAGTACGCACCGGCCGGGTCGCGATGACCCGGGGCTGATCTCCAGTCCCGAGTCGCGAGTCCGGAGCCGCGACTTTTCGCGCCCGGGACTCCGGACTCGGGACTATTCAAAATATGGCAAAAGTTTATTACGATAACGACGCAAACCTCGAACTGCTCAAGAACAAGACCGTAGCCGTGATCGGCTTTGGGTCGCAGGGCCACGCCCATGCGCTGAATTTGAAAGACAGCGGCGTAAACGTTGTGGTGGGCCTGCCACAGGACAGCCAAAGCATTGAAAAAGCCACCAATGCCGGCCTCAAGGTGATGAGCATTCGCGATGCCGCCCGCAACGGCGACATGATCATGATTCTGGTGCCGGATGTGCCCGCGGCCCAGGTCTACCTTGAGCAGATCAAGCCCGCCCTCAAAAAGGGCAAGATGATCATGTTTGCCCATGGCTTCAACATTCATTTCAAGCAAATCAAGGCGCCCAAGAACGTCGATGTGACTATGGTAGCGCCCAAAGCGCCGGGCCATCGCGTGCGCGGCACCTACCAGGACGGCGGCGGCACGCCTTGCCTCATCGCTGTGCATCAGGACGCTTCCGGCAACGCCCATGCGCTGGCGCTGGCGTATGCCAAGGGCATCGGCGGCACACGCGCAGGCGTGATCGAAACCACCTTCAAAGAAGAGACCGAGACCGATCTCTTCGGCGAGCAGGTCGTGTTGTGTGGCGGCACCACCCACCTGGTCAAAGCTGCGTTTGAAGTGCTAGTCGAAGCCGGCTACGCGCCGGAGATGGCCTATTTCGAGTGCATGCACGAGCTCAAGCTGATTGTCGATCTGATGTATCAGGGCGGCATGAACTACATGCGCTACAGCGTCAGCGACACCGCCGAATGGGGCGACTATGTCAGCGGCCCGCGCATCATCACCGACAAGACGAAGAAGGAGATGCAGAAGATCCTCAAGGAGATCCAGACCGGCAAGTTTGCCAAGAAATGGATCGCCGAGAACAAGGTCGAAAATCGCGTCCACTTCAACGAGATGCGCCAGCGCGACATCGATCACCCGATTGAGAAGGTCGGCCTTGAGCTGCGCCGCATGATGCCCTGGCTCAACCCGCGCGAAGTCAAACCCGGCTCGGGCGGAGCGTAAGTCGTCGTTTGGTCCCGAGTCCAGAGTCCCGAGTGCGAAGCACCGGTTCCCTCGGGACTCGGGACTCGGGACTCGGGACTTCTGTGACCCTCACCCTCTTCCACACCGCCGCCGTTCACATCGCCACGTTTGACGCGCTGCTGGCGGAGATGGCGCCGGATGTGCCGGTGCGGCATGTGGTGGATGAGGCGCTGCTTCGCGCCGCGCGCGACGAAGGCCGCATGACCCCGGCCATGACGCAGCGCGTGGGCGAGCAGTTGCACGCCGCGCTTGGAAATGACACCGACGTGCTGTTGTGCACGTGTTCCACAATCGGTGGCGCGCTTGAAGAGCAAGGGCGCAACGCCAACGTGCCCGTGCTACGCGTCGACCGGCCCATGGCCGAGCGCGCCGTCGCCGAAGGCGGGCGCATCGCCATCCTGGCGGCGCTGCGGAGCACGCTCGGCCCCACCCGTGCCTTGCTTGAAGACGCGGCACGCAAAGCCGGCCGTTCGGTCACATTGTCAGAAGTCTTCTGCGCAGGCGCGTGGGCGTATTTCGAGCGCGGCGACAGCGCCGGCTATTACGAAGCCCTGGCGCAGCAAATCGATCAGGCAGCCAACGCGCATGATGTGATCGTGCTGGCGCAGGCGTCCATGGCGCCGGCTGCCGCCCTGCGGCCCAATCTGTCCATACCCGTGCTGAGCAGTCCGCGCATCGGCTTGCAAGCGGCCGTCGCCGCCTATCGTCAACGGCGTGCGGCGTAGGCCCACCATCATGACAACCACCGGGCGAAAAACACGCGGCGCGATCCGAAATTCAGCGGCGGCAAGCGCAGCAACGATCCCCTTGATTGCGCTGGAAGGCGTAAACGTTGAACTGAATGGACGCCGCGTATTGCACAACATCACCTGGCGGCTTGACCCCGGCCAGCACTGGGCGGTGCTCGGCCCCAACGGCGCGGGCAAAAGCACTTTTTTGCGCTTGATTCGCGGCGAAATCTGGCCCGCGGCCAATGGCGGCGGCATCCGCCGCTACGGCTTTGACGGAGAACTCACTGAGTCGCCTATCGGCGTCAAGCAAAAAGTCGCCCTGGTGTCGGCAGAGCAACAAACGCGCTACATGCGCACAGAATGGCACATGAAGGCCTGGCAGGTGGTGTTCACCGGGCTGTTCGACAGCGAGCTGATGTATCACCACCCTAGCGATGCACAGCTTGACCAGGTGCGCGCGGCCATGCATGAGCTGGGCATCGATGCGCTGTGGGATGCCGATTTTCACAAGCTGTCGCAGGGGCAATTGCGCAAGGTGCTGATCGCTCGCGCGCTGGTGCGCAAGCCGCCGGTGCTGATCTGCGACGAGATCGGCGTGGGGCTGGACACGCACGCGCGGCACGGCTTGTTGTCCGCCATCGCCCGTGTCGCCGAAGACGGCACGCAAATTCTGATGACCTCGCACCGCCGCGAAGAGCTGCTTGACGTGATCGGCAACCGGCTGGAGCTGCGCGGTGGCAGGCAAGTCCCGAGTGCGGAGTCCGCAGTTCCGAGTCCTGAGTCCCGAGTGTTGAGTCCGGACTCGGGACTCAGGACTCGGGACTCCGGACTCGGGACTCGGGACTCAGGACTCGCAACTCCGGACTCAGCACGCAGCACTCAACACTTTCTGCTCGACATCCGCAACGCCTCCGTCGCGTTGGACGAGGGCGGCACGGTTGTGCTGCACGATGTAACCTGGCGAATGAACGTGGGCGAGCATTGGATGATCGTCGGCGACAACGGCGCGGGAAAGACCACGCTGCTCAAGCTCATTCTGGGCGAGATATGGCCAGCCGAGGGCGGCAGCATCGATCGCTTCGGCGTGCGCGGCTTCAAAGACGTTTGGGAAATCAAGCGCCGCATCGGCTTTGTCTCGCATGATCTGCAGGCGCGCTATCACCATGACGTCACCGCGCGGCAGGCGGTGGGCACGGGCTTCTCTGCCAGCGTAGGCTGGCTGACCACACTTACAACTGAGCAAGCTTCGCGCGTGGATGAGGTCCTTGCTGAACTTGGCCTAACCCAGCTGGCCGATCGCAGTTTGCAGCGCATGTCGTATGGGCAGGCGCGCAAGGTTCTTGTCGCGCGCGCGCTGGTGCACCGTCCCAGACTGCTCATCCTCGACGAGGTTTTTGACGGCCTCGATGCGAATTTTCGCGCCGAACTGCGGGCTATTTTTCAACGCTTGTCCGAGACGACCGGCATCATTTTGGTGTCGCATCACGAAGGCGACCGTCTGCCGTGCATCACTCACCAGCTGAATATTCACGGCGGCCGGGTTGAGCTGTAGGCCGTGCAGCCATTGCCGGCTGCGTTTATCATCGCCCAACCATGCCCGTCTCCCGCCTGGCCCACATATCCGCAATCGACGTTGAAAAGTTCATCTATGCCCATGAACCCGCCGCGCAACTGCGCTGCCTTGGCGAACGCACCCGGCGGGTCTTGCTATGAGCCCAACTATCGTCCTGCTTGCCGGCGCGCCGGCCGTTGGCAAAAGCACAACCGCGCGCGCGCTGGCCGCTCGTTTTGACAAGAGCGTTCACATTCCAGTTGACGCCCTGCGAGACATGGTGGTGTCGGGCCTAACCCATCCCGGCAAATGGACGGAAGCGCTGGTAGAGCAATTGGCGCTGGCGCGTGCAAGCGCATGCCACATGGCGCGCATCTACGGCGCGGCTGGATTTGGCGTGGTAATCGACGACTTCTGGGATCCGCACAGCGGGCTTTCCGAATACCAGCCGCTGATCGACAGCCTGCCAGTCGTAAAGGTGCTGCTGTACCCCAGCCGCGATGTCGCGCTGGCACGCAGCCTGAAACGGTCTGGCGGTGGCGCCGCGCATGCGTACATTGCCGCCGGAATCGATGCGGTCTACGACAGCCTCGCCGAGGCGCTGCCGCAACTGCGGCAATTGGGCTGGCGCGTGCTCGACACCACAGATCTGACCGTTGAAGCGACGCTCACCCAAATTGCCGACGGCGCTGTTTGAAACAAATTTGAACGCAAAGGAGTCGAATGAAAGCAGCCAAAAAGCCTCCCCAAACCATCGATGAATACATCGTCGCATTCCCGCCGGACATTCAAAACCTGCTACAGACGATGCGGCGGACAGTCCGCGCCGCCGCGCCGGACGCCGCGGAAAAGATCAGCTATGGCATGCCGACGTTTTATTTGCACGGCAATCTCGTGTACTTTGCCGCGGCGAAGAGCCATATCGGCTTCTACCCGATGCCATCGGCTATCGAGTCCTTTCAGGTAGCGCTGGCAAAATTCGCCAGTTCCAAGGGCGCGGTGCAATTCCCGTTGGATCAACCGCTGCCCCTTACGCTGGTGACCAAGATGGTGAAGTTCCGGGTCAAGGAAAATCTGGCGCGCGCCAAGGCCAAAGCGAAGAGGGACGCATGATGGAAATCGGTTTCTGGGATTACACGTGCCCGCGACATGGTTCGGTGGAACAGTACACCGAAGCCGACTGGGATGTGCTGCTCGATGACATGGCTGATGGCGGGTTCAACTCGCTGGTGCTTTGTCCAAAGTGGTTGACGACCGGCTATCGCTCACGCTACAGTTGGCTCGATCAAGATCCTTCTTGCAGCGCGATTGCCCAGGACAACCGGCCGATTCAGCACGCGCTGGCTGGCGCGCAACGGCGCGGCATCAAGACCTGGTTGCTGATCGTCGCCACAATCTTCCCCACCCGGGAGTTTCAACTGCCTGGCGGCATCGTTTACCCATGGCCCGGCGTGTTTGCCGATGGCGAGGTCATGCTGTATGACCTGGATTGCCCGGGTCTAACCGAGCGCATGGACTTGCTGATCGGCGAGCTGGTCGATCTTTTCGGCGCACAGTGCAATGGCGTGATCGTCGAGCTGGAATTTGCCGACGGCGAGGCGCCGCACCGCATTCCGGTCTACAACCTCTGGGCTCAGGCCAACGACCGGCCAGATTTTGCCGCGCTCAAAAACACACGACTCGAATCGCGCCAATGGCCGCTGCGGCATTGGCGCGATTTCACCACCGCGCGGCGCATCGAAACGTTGACACACACCGAAGCGCTCATTCGTGGCCGCGGATACACCGGCCAGTTATCGACCCTCATCGAGATGGACAACCAGCCAGGCGTGGTGATGAGCAACGTCAACATGGTCGCGCTCAAAGCCGGGCTGCCCAACTGGGCGGTGACCAGCTACGACAATTTTTACGACCGGCGCGTCAACCGGCTGGCCTCGATCGATATGTGCGTGTCACAACCGCGCCTGGTCGGCTTCGAAGCGCAATACCTGACGCACGGCGTGATGACTTTTGGCACACCCTGGTTTCTGACACCCACAACCCTCGAAGAGCAATGGCGCATGTCGCTGGAAGACGCGCGCGATCAGCGGCCCGACGCGCTGTGGTTCATGGGCAGCGACGCGCGACTGAACGGCGCGGTGTGCAACGCCAGCCTGTTGCCGCAGTGGGGTTTCGCCGACGGGCGCAGGGCGCGCAAACGCCTGATGGCGATGGCGCGCGAGATATTGAAATAACCATGATCGACGTCAGCAGCGAATTTCCGATCACCCGACGCGCCGCCTATCTCAACACCGCGGCGCAGGGGCCGTGGCCGGAGCGCACCGTTGCCGCAATGCACGCCAACGCGCAGCGCTCACAATTTCTGGAAGGTGAGCCGGCTGGCGAGAGCCGTGTATTCGCAGACACGCGAGAACAGTTGGGGCGTCTCCTCAATGCAAGCGCAGAAGATTTTGTCTTTGGGCCCAACACCAGTTACGGCCTCAACGTATGCACGCACGGCATTGACTGGCGCGTGGGCGACAACATTGTGGTGCCGTTCAACGAGTTCCCATCAGTGCAATATGCGCTAGCGCATCTGCCGGCGCTCGGCGTCGAGGTGCGCAGTGTGCCCTGGCAAGGCAGTGGTCCGACGGTCGATCAGATCATGGCACAGGTCGATGCCCGCACGCGCGCTGTCATCTGCAGCGCCATCGCCTGGGACACCGGCTACCGCATCGATCTGGAAGCTCTGGGTGCGCGGTGCGCGGCGGCTGGCTGCCTGAGCATCATCGACGGCATCCATGCCGTGGGCGCGGAGGCGCTTGATCTGGCGGCCCTGCACATTTCGGCGCTGTCGTTTCACGGCTACAAATGGCTGATGGCCGGGTTCGGCTGCGGCGTGCTGTATGTGTCGCCAAAGGCGATCGATCAGATCCGGCCGGTGTTCATCGGCCCTCGCGGCGTGGCGGGCAGCGTAATGGGGACGCAGGCTGAAATCGAGTGGCTGCCCGGCGCGCAACGCTATGCCACCGGCACGGGCAACCAGACCAGCGCTTGGGCGCTCAACGCCTCGCTAACGATGATCGAAGAGATTGGGCTGCCCAATATCGCTGCTCACAATCGTGAGGTGGCCAATGCCATCGACGCCGGCATTCGGCGTCTGCTGCCGGATGCGCACGTATGGCGCGCAGCCGAGTCAGCGCATCAGAGCGCCATCGTGGTGTTTACAACCGGAAATGCCGAACGCGACGCGGCACTGGTCGACCAGCTTGCAGCGAAGGGCGTGGTTGTGGCGCTGCGCCCGGCAGGCATTCGAATTGCACCGCACCTGTTCAATTCGCACCATGACGTCGACCGGATGCTGGCCGGTTTGCAACAAACACCATGACCAAACTCGGAGTCATTTTCCATCCGAAATTTCCGATTGAAACGCTGGCCGACTACGCCCGGCACGCCGAGGCCGCTGGCTTTGACGAGCTTTGGCTGTGGGACGACTGCTTCGCGCCCGGTGCGCTGACGGCTGCGGCCATCGCGCTCGCCGCCACGCGCGCGCTCAACATCGGCATCGGATTAATGCCGGCCACGGCATACAACCCGCTGTTCGCCGCGATGGAAATCACCACGCTGGCGCGCACGTTTCCCGGCCGCATTCTGCCCGGGTTCGGCCACGGCTTCGGCCCATGGATGAAGCAGATCAACGCCGCACCCAAGTCGTCGCTCGGCACGCTGGAGGCGACGGTCGATGCCGTGCGCCGTCTGCTGGCTGGCGAAACCGTCAGCGTGCACAATGAGCATCTCAATCTCGATGCGCTGCGCATGCAAACGACGCCGGCGTACGTTCCGCCACTGTTCATCGGCGCGATGCGCGAGAAAACGCTGCAGCTGGCTGGCCGCGCAGGCGATGGCAGCATCCTGCCGAACTTGTCTTCGCCCGAATATGTGCGTTGGTGCTGGCGGCACGTGCGCGCGGGCATGGCCCAAATCGGTCGCAACGCGCATCGCATGGTGGTCTTTCTAGACGCCAAAGTCTCGGCCGACGGGCGCTCGGCGCGCGACGTGATGCGGCACACGTTGGCGGCACGCTGGCCATGGACCGACATCCAGGTTGAGCACTGCGGCATCGATCCAAAACAGCTTGACGCGGTGTTGTCGCGCGGCCGCGCCGCGGCCAACGAGATTCCGGATGCGTGGATCGACGCGATCGCGGCGGCGGGCACACCCGAGCACGTGCGCCAGACGATTCAGCGCTGGGTCGACGCCGGCGCCGATCACGTAGTTCTGCAGCCGCTCGACGGCGACGCGGACTGCCTCGATGAATATGCGCGGCTGCTGATGCCCGGCTGGAAGCGCTAGCGACTGCGCCGGCGCATTACAGCGGCGCCCGGTTGCGCGAACGCCCTTGGGCACAAGTCAAGGGACAGGTTTGCGTCCAGCTTGACATCGCCTGCCGGGTCGGGTATAACATCCGAAGTTAATGAACGGTCAACTGGCGCTCAGCCTCCTTACGAAAGCGCTCCTGCTTAACAGCATGGAGACGGATTCGTTTGGAACGGCAACGCGGTTTTAGGCCGCGAGTTCAGCGCACGCATAGCCCTCCAAACGGAGGGCTTTTTTGTTGTCTGTCACCAATCATGCAAACTTGGAACACGCAGCTCTACGACGGCAAGCACGGCTTTGTCGCCAAATATGGCGAGGAATTGCTTGGCCTGCTGGACGCGCAGCCCGGCGAAGCGGTACTCGATGTCGGCTGCGGCACCGGCCACCTCACGGCCAAAATCGCCGAAAGCGGCGCGACTGTGCTCGGTCTGGACAGCTCGGCCGACATGATCGCGCAGGCCCGCGTGAACTACCCCGCCCTGCTCTTCACACACACGGACATCGTGGCGTTTGATCAGCCGAAGACGTTCGACGCGGTATTTTCGAACGCCACGCTGCACTGGGTGCGCGATGCCAACGGCGCGGCGCGCGCGATCGCGGCCGCATTGAAACCCGGCGGACGCCTTGTAGCCGAATTTGGCGGCGCCGGCAACATCGCCGGCATCGCCACGGCCGTCCAGGCCGCGCTGCGCGATGCGACGGGTCAGGACGTGCCGCACAATTGGTATTTCCCGACCGTGGGCGAATACGCCAGCATGCTCGAAACACACAACCTTACAGTGCATGCCGCCTGGCTGTTCGAGCGGCCCACACCGCTCGACGGCGCGGACGGCATGCGCAACTGGATTAGCATGTTTGGCGGCGGGTTGTTTGCCCGGGCGGCCAACCTCAGCAACGATGTCAAGCGCCAAGTGATCGAACGGGCGGAAGCCCATCTGTTCGCAACGCACTTCAAGAATGGACAATGGTTTGCCGATTACCGGCGAATTCGTATAGTAGCTGTGCGATAGTCGATAGTTGAAAGTGATAGTCGATAGTGATAGTGGATGGCGATACTATCCACTATCACTATCGACTATCAACGACCGACTACCGACGATCCAAACATTACCATGGACCCCAACCGCATCATCATTTTCGATACGACACTGCGCGACGGCGAGCAATCGCCCGGCGCAACTTTGAACCTGGCCGAGAAGCTGGAGATCGCGCGCCAACTCGCGCGGCTGGGCGTGGATGTGATCGAAGCCGGCTTTGCCATCGCCTCGCCTGGCGACTTCGACGCGGTGAGCCGTATCGCGCAAGAAGTGGGACAGCTCGACAGCGGGCCGACCATCGCCTCGCTGGCGCGCTGCAACAAGAAGGACATCGATGCGGCGTGGGGGGCGGTGCAATGGTCGAAGAGGCCGCGCATTCACACTTTTCTTGCCACCAGCGACATCCATCTGCAATACAAGCTCAAGATCAGCCGCAACGACTGCATCGAGCATGTGGGTGAGTATGTGCAATACGCGCGCAGCCTGTGCGGCGATGTGGAGTTCTCACCCGAAGACGCCGGCCGCAGCGACCCCGAGTTTTTGTGGCAGGTGCTGAACGTGGCGGTGCAGGCCGGCGCCACAACATTGAACATCCCGGACACGGTGGGCTATGTCACGCCAACCGAGTATTTCGACCTGATCGACGGCATCCTGAAGAATGTGCCCGGTATTCGCGAAAAAGGCGTGGTCATCAGCACGCACTGCCACAACGACCTGGGGCTGGCCACCGCCAACACGCTGGCCGGCGTGCGCGCAGGCGCCCGGCAAGTGGAAGTGACGATCAACGGCATTGGCGAGCGCGCAGGCAACACCGCGCTTGAGGAAGTGGTCATGGCCTTGCACACTCGGAAGCCGTTCTACGCCCCGATACATACCAGCATCGACACCACCCAGCTTGTGCGGACCAGCAAAATAGTCAGCAGCATGACCTCGATGACGGTTCAGCCCAACAAAGCCATCGTCGGCGTAAATGCCTTTGCGCACGAGGCGGGCATTCACCAGGACGGCATGCTCAAGAATCCGCTGACCTATGAAATCATGCGCCCGGAGAGCGTGGGCTGGAATAACACCAATCTGGTGCTGGGCAAGCACAGCGGCCGCGCGGCGCTGGCCGACCGGCTCAAGCAGATGGGTTATGACCTGAATCGCCAGGAGCTGGACAAGATTTTCGACAAATTCAAGGCGCTGTGCGACAAAAAGAAGGTCGTCAGCGATCCAGATCTGGAGGCGCTGCTCACCGACCAGTTCGAGTCGCTTGAAACCGACGCCTGGAAACTTGAAGAATGCCACGTCACAACGGGCACCGGCAACACGCCCGTGGCCAGTGTGACGTTGATGGATGAGCAAGGTGAAAAGCACCAGGACGCAGCGCTGGGCAACGGCCCAGTGAATGCGGTCTGCAACTGCATCAATAGGCTCACAGGTGTTGATGCCAAACTGGTCGAGTTCCATGTGCACGCGGTGACCGAAGGCATCGACGCCATCGCCAACGTCACGATTCGCATCGAGATGACCAATACCAGCGGCAAAAGGGCGGTGTTCTCGGGCCGCTCGGCAGACACAGACACGCTCGTCGCGAGCGGCAAGTCATATCTGGCGGCCGTCAACAATGGCCTGCGCCGGGCGGGAATGAGCCGCATCAACGCGAAGGACACGATTTAGATCGGCCTTCACGCCAAGGCGTGTAGACATGGAGGACGTATCCTCCGCGTCTACACGTGATCCTGGCCCGCGCCCCGTGAACTTTTTCAGATGCGCAACAGCGTGCAGCACTCATGGACTCAATTGACGCAACTTTTATCGCGGCAGCAATTGCCCTGCTGAGCGTTCCGGGCCCGAGCGTGATCTACGTTATCACGCGCGGGTCCGCGGGCGGGCGCCGCGCTGGGTTGCTCGCCGCGCTCGGAAACACGCTTGGGGTGCTTGCAATTTCGGCGCTTGTTGTGTTCGGGTTGAGCGCGCTCTTGCGCCTGGCGCCCATCGCATTTGCCGTGCTGAAATGGCTGGGCGTGGCCTATCTGGTGTATCTGGGCCTACGCATGCTGCGCGACACATCGGCCGTGCTGATGTCAGGGTCGACGTCGGCCACATCGCGCGACGCCGGCCAGATCGTGTTTCAGGGAACCATCACGACCATGTTGAACCCCAAAATGCTGGTGATCTATCCGGCGTTTCTGCCGCAGTTTGTGCGCGGCGACGCAGGCGACCTGACAGCACAGTTGCTCGGGCTGGGCGGCACATTTTCCGTGCTGTCGCTGGCGGTCTATCTCGTGTATGCGCTGCTGGCCGCCCTGCTCGGCGGCCTTTTGCGACGGTCGACAACCGCCGCGACCGTGTTGCGCTGGCTTTCCGGGCTGACCTTTATTGGGTTGGGCGCACGGCTGGCTTTGGACAGTCACACATGAATGCATCGGTTTGGCAATCAACGGATCTGGTAAGGAAGTGGCTGGGCGGCGTGCGCTCGTCGATCCCATTCCAACGCGAGCGGCTCGACGGGATGCTGCGCTTGCTGTCCGCCAACGGCCGGCCCGTCGCGCGCTTTCTCGACCTGGGCTGCGGCGATGGCCTGCTCGGCGCGACCGTGTTGTCGCGCTGGCCGAACGCGCGAGGCGTGTTTCTGGACTTTTCAGAAGGCATGCTGGCGGCGGCGCAGGAGAACCTCGCCGGCGGCGGGCACGAGTTCATGCTGGTCGATTATGGCGATCCAGCCTGGACCCTGCAGGTTGCGCGCAACACGCCGTTTGACGCGATTGTGTCCGGCTTCTCGATTCATCATCAGCCCGATGGGCGCAAACGCCAGATCTATCAGGAGATCTACGAACTGCTCGCCCCGGGCGGGATGTTCATCAACATCGAGCATGTGGCATCGGCAACGCCCTGGGGCTCTGCGCGCTTTGACGAGGATTTTGTCGACGCGCTGTTCGCGTATCATCAGGCCTCTGGCTCGACAAAGACAAAACAGGCTCTGGCTGATGAGTTTTACAATCGGCCTGACAAGGCCGCCAACATCCTGGCGCCGCTTGAGACGCAGCTGAATTGGCTGCGCGGGATCGGCTTCACCGATGTGGACTGCTACTCGAAGCATTTCGAGTTGTGCTTGTTTGGCGGAAGAAAAAAAGATGGCAAAGACACTGTTTGAAAAACTTTGGGACGCGCACGTTGTTGCGCAAGAGCCGGACAGCCCGGCTGTGTTGTATATCGATCTGCACCTGGTGCACGAAGTGACCTCTCCGCAGGCGTTTGAGGGCCTGCGCAAGCGCGGCATCAAGGTGCGCCGGCCGGATAAGACGTTTGGCACGCTCGATCACGGCATCCCCACCCACGACCGTTCGCTGCCCATCTTGGACGAGATGGCCGCGCGCCAGATCGCCATCATGGAGCAAAACTGCGCTGATCAAGGCATCCAGCTCTATGGGCTGAAAACGGGCGCGGACAAGCAGGGCATCGTGCACGTCATCGGACCGGAACTGGGATTGACGCAGCCCGGCATGACCATCGTGTGCGGCGACAGCCACACTGCCACGCACGGCGCGTTTGGCGCGCTGGGCTTTGGCATCGGCACCAGCGAAGTGGAAATGGTGTTGTCGACCCAGTGCCTGCTGCAGCGCAAGCCCGAAACCTGCAACGTTCAGGTAAACGGCACGCTCAAGAAAGGCGTGACGGCCAAAGACATCATCCTCGGCATCATCGCCAAATACGGCGTGGGCGGCGGCACCGGCATGGTGTACGAGTACACCGGCGACGCCATCCGCGCGATGACGATGGAAGAGCGCATGACGATCTGCAACATGTCGATCGAAGGCGGCTCGCGCGCGGGCATGATCGCGCCGGACGAGACCACCTATAACTTTGTGGCTGGCCGCGAATTCGCGCCCAAGGGCGCCGCATGGGACAAAAAGCTGGCCTGGTGGAAGACGCTGCCGAGCGACGACGGCGCGACCTATGACGCGACCTACTCGCTGGACGCGGACGTACTTGAGCCGATGATCACCTACGGCACCAACCCAGGCATGGGCATGCACATCACCGATCGCGTGCCCGACCCGGCGAAGATCGGCGACCTCTCGCAGCGCAAAGCCCTTGAAAAGGCGCTCGCCTACATGGATCTGACGCCCAACCAGCCGCTGCTCGGCCACAAGGTCGATGTGGTGTTTATCGGCAGCTGCACCAACTCGCGCATGTCCGATCTGCGCCAGGCGGCGGAGATGCTCAAAGGCCGCAAAGTCTCGCCCAACGTGCGCGTGATGGTCGTGCCCGGCAGCGCGCAGATCAAGAAGCAGGCAGAGCGGGAAGGCTTGGACACGATCTTCAAGGAAGCGGGCGCCGAGTGGCGCGAAGCCGGATGCAGCATGTGCATCGCCATGAACGGTGATCAACTTCAGCAGGGCCAATATGCGGTCAGCACCAGCAACAGAAACTTCGAAGGCCGACAGGGCAAAGGCGGACGCACCTTCCTGGCGTCGCCGTTGACGGCCGCGGCAACGGCCATTGCCGGCGTCGTCGCCGATGCACGATCCATGGTCAACTAACGAGGTCTGTATGTCAAACTTTACTTCCCTGACATCGAAAATCGTCCCGCTCAACGCGGAGAACGTTGACACCGATCAGATCATCCCCGCGCGCTTTCTCAAGGTAACCGACAAGCTCGGACTGGGCGAGCAGTTGTTTTGCGACTGGCGCTACAACGCCGACGGGTCGCCAAAGCCGGAGTTCATCCTCAACAAGCCCGAGATGAAAGGCCGCCAGGTGTTGCTGGCCGGCGACAACTTCGGCTGCGGCAGTTCACGAGAGCACGCGCCGTGGGCGCTGGCCGGCTACGGCTTTCGCGCAGTGATCAGCACCAGCTTCGCCGACATCTTCCGCAACAATTCGCTCAAGAACGGGCTGCTGCCGATCATTGTCGACAAGGACACGCACGCGCAACTGTTCAGCCTGGCCGAAGAAGACCCGAACACCAGCGTGTCGGTTGACCTGGCCACGCAGACGCTCAGCCTGCCCGACGGCCGCGCCGTGCGCTTTCCCATAGACAGCTTTTCCAAGACCTGTCTGTTGAACGGCGTGGACGAGATTGGATACGTGCTGGGCATGCGCGAGCAGATTGAGGCCTATGAGGCACGGTAGGGGATAATCTGCTCATGCTCTACCCGCGCGAGTTCCTTGTGGCGGCGCTGCATTGGCGCGACATCTGTTACCTCGCGCCCACGCCGCAAGGCAATGAACCGCATCTGACCGACGAAGAGCTGATCGTCGGACTGGCGGGTTCGCGCGATGGCCGGCTGCGCTTTGCGCTGGCCGCGCTGCTGCTTCGCCATCCCGACATGGCGCCGATCGCCGAACATCTGGCGAAGGCGCGCGCGATCAACTTGGACGGCAGCACAGAGCGTCATGAACTTCCGGTTGACATCCCCGAGTCGATTTGGGACGAGATCCGACGCCAGTATGTGGCGGCCATGTATCTGCAGCGGCTGTGGCGCACGCGCCTGCGCATGTGCCTGGGTGAGTCGCCGCTGATTCCCGAACGCTTTACAAAAGCGCTCAATTTGCCTTCGCCCGACGAGATGAACGGGGAGCACGGCCTGCGCGCGCTGACCGATGGCAGCGTTTTCAACGACTGGTCGTCCTACGAGCAGGTCGTCGAAATGCTGTGCGAACAGCCTTGTCGCGCTGAAGTCCCGAGTTCCGAGTCCCGAGAACACGGCGCAGGCACGGCTCCATTTGGCATACCGCTCGGGACTCGGGACTCGGGACTCTAGACATGCGCCCACCCATCGACCGGCTCCGCGTGCATTACTTCCTGGTAAAGCTGGGCATCGCGTTCAAACACGCCGCGCGGCTGTATCTCGTTGGCGGCACCACGCTGGTGTATGAGGGCCTGCGCGAGCAGTCGCTGGATATCGACATCGCCTATGAAGTCGACAACAAGTTTGAAGCAGAGTTCGCCAACACCATTCGCCTGTTGAAAGACGAGCTGCAAATCAATGTCGAACAGGCTTCGCCGGGCGACTTCATTCCATTGCCCGCCGGCTGGAAGGAGCGCGCCAAGTTTGTCGGCCGCTTTGGGCAGGTCGATGTATTTCATTTCGATCTGTACAGCACTGCGCTGAGCAAGATCGAGCGCGGCCGCGAAGGCGATTATCAAGATGTGCTGGCACTGCTCGACGCCGGCCAGATTGAGATGGCTGAGCTCAAATTAGCGCTGGCCAACATCATGCCGCGCGTCGAGTTGGAAAGCCTGAAGCGCAACCCCGAGAGGTTTAAGCGCAATTTCGCGGCGTTGGAGCAGATGTTTGCCGGGCAAAACGATGAACCGGGCTCGCCTGAACGCCGAACGCGGCAGTAGAGCTTGCGCAGTGTCAATTCGCTATTGGCGCCGGCTTAATGGCAAATACATCTTGCGGCCAAGATTCACCTCGCCAATAGAATAGCTGCGATCGACGCGCGTGACGTTGCCCTG
>JANMNW010000256.1:0-3499 GCA_031368515.1 Chloroflexota bacterium | reverse complement strand
CTGTTCCAGCCGACGGTCCAGGTGCCCAAAATGGCGCGCAGACGCACGGCTGATGGAACGCCGCGAAAACCGCTGAGCACGATAAATGTTGCGATGCTCACGCCCAGTAGCAACAGAATTGTAAGCACGAAGCCGCTCATGTTGGCGCGCACAACCGGCGCCGGCGGCTCGGGCGTCGGCGTCGGGGAGGGTGTGGGCACGGGCGTCGAAGCCGGGGTTGGCACGGGCGTGGTTGTCGGCTGCAACGTAGGTGTTATGCGGTCGATGATCACGCCTTCGGGCGCGGCATTGACACGGATTGTGTCCGAGCGTTTGGCCTGGTTCGACTCGGCTGTGATGTTTAGCGTGCCTTGCCGGTCGATGGTGAGTGTGATTCGGGCAAAGCCGTTGCGCGTCACCGCGGCGACTCCCGGCTGCTCAACGCCTTCGTTCGGATAGTTGAGCTTGAACAACACCTCCGTGCCGTCCGGGACTTTGTTGCCGTTCAGGTCGATAATCGGACCGGCCGTGACATCCAGCTTGTCATTTATCTTGAGCGTTAGCGGTTCAGGCGTGCTTTGCGTGGCGGTGAGAACCACATCCGTGCGCAGCGGGATCAATTGCGCCGGGTTGGGGCTGGTTCGCTCATCCAGCCGGTATTCGGTCGCCGGCACGCTGACGGGCGAGAATCCAGACGGTGCATACTCATTGAACAGCACGCGCACTGCAGCTTCCAGCGATGCCGGCGAACGGCTGTACACGCCGTAATAAGCGGTGATTTTGCTGACCTCGGTGGCGTCCAGATAGTACGGCGCGCCAAAAGCAAAAACAACCACGCGTTTGTCGCGCAGCGTGTCGGCCTGGGTGGCGAGGAACTGCCTCAGCGCCTGCGAGGCGCGCAAGTTGTCGTCAACATCCAGCACCGCGAAGACAATCCAGTTGGCCGCGCTGATCGCCTGACGCAGTTCGAGGGTGGTCTCGGTGTCTGTGACCGTGGCGGTGGAGCTGGCGACAGGGGCGACGTCCGTGACGCTGACCGTTTCGCTGATCGTTGGCACGGCTGGCAGCGAAAGCGCGTTGTACTCAGCCAGCGCATCGAGCGAGTAGGCCTTTAGCTTGGACTCTTCCACCTGGCCGGTCTTTTTGGGCCCGTAAAAATTTGCGGTGATCGCCTTCAGGGCATCTTTGGGGATGGCCGGGTAGGGCGCGCAGCGCGCGCATTCCTGCAGCGGTCGATCGTCGGTGAAAAACACAATCGACTCATTGCGGTTGGGCGCCACGCTGGCCAATTCTTCGCGGCTCTCGGACAGGCATGTGACAGCTTTGCGCGCGATGTCGGCTATCTGTTTGGCTGTCTCGCTCTGAGCTTCAGCGGATGGGGCAGAGCTCGTGGGTACGGCGCGCGACAAGCTGAATGCGCCCGCATGGATCTTGAGCTTGAGCATCAAAATGCGCCGCACCGACTCATCCACACGCGCGGCGAAAGACGGGTCATCGACATAACGCGTTTGAAAAAATGCAATGGCCTCTTTGATGCGGCTCAGTTGGTCTTCCCAGGCGCTTCCAAGCGGAAAGCGTCCCAGCACCAGCACGTCGTTGCCGGCGGCAAAAGCTTCTTGCGCCACGCGGTTGCCGCTAAAGGCGGTGTCGGTGGGTTCATAGAAGCGGCGCAACGAGCGCACGCCCAGCTCTTCGCTAAATGTGACGCCGCCCCGCTCGCGCCAGCTGGCCAACGGCGGCAGCGCCATGAGGTCTTGATACGCTTGAGGATCGACGCTGACCGGCCGGGTGCTGGTGCGGCTGTTGCCTTGAAAGCCGCGATACCGGATATGCGCCACCTGCAGCCCATCGGTGACCACATCGCTGATCGTCTCGCGTTGGGTGACGGCGAAATACGGAAGCAACTCGCTTTGTTTGAGCTGCTCAAGCGACTTCTGAATGGTCGGCACTTCCTCGCTGGCGTTGCGGTCGCTGGCGCCCAATCCGGGAAAGTTGCGAACCACCGTTGCGACTTTGCCGCCGCTGCCCGCTCGTATGCCTTCAATGTAAGAAATGCCGAAACGCCCGACCCAAAACGGGTCTCCGCCGAAAACGTGAATGCCGAGATCGCCAGGCGTGCCCGGGCGCGGCGTATCCATAACATCCAGGCTGGGTCCGAAGAACAGATTCACGCCCATGCGGCTCAGGTCGCCGCCAGTGATGGCGCCGATGGCGGCTGCATTGTTGGGGTCCCAGGTTGCGCCCAGCACCATGGCGTTCGGCGATTGTCTGGCGCCGCTGCGCAGCTCGGGCAAGTCGATGGGGCCGCCCAGATCATTGTCTTGCGCGATGCCGATAAACAGCGGGATTGAGCGCGGATCGACGCTCAGGCGAATGGTGGGTGTAATGGTGGCCACGGACGGGCGCGGCGTGCGCGTGGGCGTGGCGACGGCATCGGGGTTGGGCGTGGGCGGCACGTTGGTCGTTCCCTTCACTGCGATGCCTTGCAGCTTGCCCACGAGATCCTTGATCTGTTCCGCCGCCATGCCGTCGTCATTGCTGAAATTCTGCGCCGACGCTTTGAGTTGCACGCCGCCGATATGGTAATCCGTGATGAGTTTGGCGATGTCCGAATCCGGCCCGGTATTGGTGCCGGGGAAGGTGACGATGAAGAGCTGGCCGACGCGCTGTTGCGCGGACATGCGTTCCAGCAGCGCTTGAGCCAAATCAAAGTTGGCCGGTTGAAGCGTTGGCGCGGGTGTCTGGGCCAGCGCGGCGCCGCCGCTAGGCGCGACAAGCCCCAGCGCAAGTAAAGCGCGCGCGGCGAGGCTGCGCAGGCTGGAGATGAGCGGTGAAGTCGTACGAAGCACTTCGGCGTCCGATAGCTAGAGTCAGATGCGCGCTTCACATGCCGGGTGGGTAAGCGTGTGAGCGCACCAGTTCGAATGCTAGTAGCGCGGAATCTTCGGGTCCACTGTTAACGACCATGCGTTTATGCCCCCAGCCAGGTTTTGCACGTGGCTGAAGCCCAGCGACTGAAGATACTGGCAGGCCATCGCGCTGCGCGCGCCATGGTGACACATCACAACCAGAACCGAAGCCTTGTCCAGCGTGAGCGCCCACTCGAGAATCCCTCCCAAGGGCATGAGTTGCGCTCCCTCGACCCGGGCGGTTGCAAATTCCCACGGCTCGCGCACATCGATCAACTGCGGCCCGGCATCGCCTTTTAGCAGCGTGTCGCACTCCGCAGGCGTGATTTCTCGAAAAGCCGCCATCGCGCAATTCTACCTGCCCAATTTGAGGAAATATGGGTGAAATATTATCCGGATAGGGTTTGACAATGCACAGACGTGAATTTCTTACCTCCCTTGGCGCGGCCGGAATCGCCCTGTTCAGCGGCTGCGGCGGTTTGGGATCTCGCCCGGCCGACCCTGCACCAAAAAGCGCCGCCAGTGCGACCGCCCCGCCAACTCCGGCGGCGAAAACCGACATTGCCCCGACTCAAGCCCCCGCCCCGACTCAAGCCCCCGCTCCGACTCAA
>JANMNW010000225.1:0-3330 GCA_031368515.1 Chloroflexota bacterium | reverse complement strand
ATGGCTTCATCCACAGGGTCCCTTTTCGAAAGTTGCTGTTGCTAGCTGCTCTGGTCTGCACCCTGACCGAGGATGTGCCGGTCGCCGCTGATCGAAGCAGCGGCCTAGACCGCATGCTGGCGGGAAAACAGTTCGACCTCGTCGGTTGGGTCATTTCGGCCGCCGCGTCCAAGGTGGGCTATGCCGTCACCCGACCGCACGACTATCTGACTGCCAGCGACCGTGACGTCTGGGTGCGGCGCTATCTCGAAGACCTGACCTCTTATCAACGTCTAAGCGCACGGATTGAAGCGATCTATGCCGATCCGGCCGTGCGCGATCCTGCCGGGCAGACTGCGGCCCTGCGCGAGCAACGCGACGCCCTGCGCCGCTCGCTCTCAAACCGTCAGGGCTTGGTCGAGGCGATTCTGCAAGATCAAATCGAGTCCATCCTGGCTGAAGAAGACTTTGGCCTGGCGGGTCAGCCGTTGCCTCCAGTGCGATTTCAACTCACCCGGCTGCCGCTGCTGCTCGTCGTATCCCGCCGCGATCGCATCGAGCGCATCGATCAGCGCGAGTTAAGCACCGGGCTAACCGTGGACGAGATGGATCGCGTCGAACGCCAGGTGGATCAACGTTACGATGTGTCCTCGCTCGTGACGCCCATCGGCGGCTACGCCACTTACCCGACCATGCTGCCGGAGACATCCGCGCTGACCTTTATCATCGAGACGGCCACCCATGAATGGACGCACAACTACCTGCTTTTCAGCCCGGTCGGGCTGAATTACAACAGCGATCCGGTGGCGCGAACCATCAATGAAACCGCCGCTGTGATTGTGCAGCGCGAAGTCGGCGCGCGCGTGTTGCGCCGCTATTACCCTGACATGATTTCATCCGCGGCGCTCGACAGCGACAGCCGGCCCATGCCGCGCGCGCAGGCGTTCGACTTCAACGGCGCCATGCGCGAGACGCGGCTGCGCGCCGACGCCTTGCTGGCCGAAGGCCGCATCGACGAGGCCGAACGCTATATGGAACAGCGCCGCGCGCTATTTGTGGACAACGGCTATTTGATCCGCAAGCTAAATCAGGCCTACTTTGCCTTCTATGGCGCTTACAATGCCGAGCCCGGCGGCGCGCCGGCGGCCGGGAAAGACCGGGTCGGGCCGGCCGTGCAGGCGCTGCGCGCACGCGCGCCCACGTTGGGCGCCTTTGTCCGGCAGATCGCGCAGGTGCGCACGCTGTCGGACGTGCAGGCTGCATCGGGCAGCTAATCTGCCGGCTCTCGCGGCGCAGGCCGAACGTCGGTTGATCGGCGCATGCCGCGTGCAGGTCGCACAGCGGCGCTTAGGCGCGGCTCAGGCTTGGCGAGTACAACACCACCCATTCAGACCCATCAAACAAGGAATGCAATCATGGCGCAACGCACGATCGAATTCAAAGGACAACCGGTCACAGTTTTGGGGCAACCGCTCGCCGTCGGCGACAGCTTCCCTCCCGTCAAGTTGCACGCGCCCGACTTCTCCGAAGTTGACCTGAGCAGCCTGCAAGGATCCGTGCGGCTGATCAGCGTGGTTCCCTCGCTGGACTCCGGCGTCTGCGACGCGCAGACCAAGCGCTTCAACGAAGAGGCCGCCAAACTCGGCGATTCGGCCAAGATCATCACCGTCAGCGCCGATCCGCCCTTCACGCAGCGCCGCTGGGTGAAAGACGCCGAAGTGTCCAACATCACCGTGTTGTCCGATCACATGAACATGGCGTTTGGCGACGCCGTGGGCACGCACATCCAGGAGCTGCGGCTGGATCAGCGCAGCGTGTTCGTGATCGACCGGGCCGGCGTGGTTCGTTACGCCGAATATGTGCCGGTGTTCGGGCAGCATCCTGACTACGACGCAGCCGTCGAGACCGTCAAGGCACTGTTGTAACCATGCAACCCATCCGCGACTTCGCCTCCCGTTTGATCGCCAACGTTGAAAAAGTCATCGTGGGCAAACGCGATACCGTCGAGCTAACCGCAATCTGCCTGATGTGCGAGGGTCATCTGCTCATCGAAGACGTGCCCGGCGTGGGCAAGACAATGTTGGCCAAGGCGTTGTCAAAATCGCTGGGCGGCCAGTTCAAGCGCATCCAGTTCACGCCGGACATGTTGCCGTCCGATGTGACTGGCACGTCGATCTACAACCAAAAGACCGGCGAATTCGAGTTCCGGCCGGGGCCAATCATGGCGCAGGTGGTGCTCGCCGACGAGATCAACCGCGCCACGCCCAAGACGCAATCGGCCTTGCTTGAAGCGATGGAAGAGCGCCAGGTGACCGTCGATGGCGTGACGCGCGGGCTTGGCCAACCGTTCCTGGTGCTGGCCACCCAGAATCCGATCGAATACGAAGGCACCTTCCCGCTGCCCGAAGCGCAGCTTGACCGTTTCTTGATGCGCATCTCGCTTGGGTATCCCTCCCGCGAACAGCAGGTGGCGATCCTCGACGCGCATCAATACAGCCACCCCATCGAAAAGTTGGCGCAGGTGACAAACGCCGAGGAACTGCTGCGCGTGCAGGAGCAGCTCAAGAGCGTCTACACCGATCCGCTGGTCAAGGACTACATCGTGCAGCTGGTGGATGGCACCCGCAGCCATCCGGATGTGTATCTGGGAGCCAGCCCGCGCGGCGCATTCACGCTGTATCGCACCTCGCAGGCGCGCGCGGCGCTGGATGGGCGCGATTACGTCATTCCCGACGATGTCAAATCGTTGGCACGCCCGGCGCTGGCGCATCGCATCATCCTGTCGCCATCGGCGCGCATCAAAGGCGCCAACGCCGGCGATGTGCTTGACGAACTGCTGGCCAAGACACCCGTTCCCGGAACAAAAGTCAAAGCTTAGGGTGCGCGCCGAGCGGGGAGCTGAAATCGGCCCGCTCAGCACGCAGCACTCAGCACTCAGCACTCCAAATGAGCCGTTTTCGCGTCCTCCTGCTGTTGTTGATCGCCGCCCTGGTCGGCGCCTTGAACAATGGCCGCCCGATTTTCTGGGGCTTTGCGGGCGCGATTTTGGCGCTCATCCTGATCGCCGTGGTGTGGGCTTGGAGCGGCGTGAACTGGGTGCGGCTGGCGCGCCGCACCAACACCCGCGTGGCTCAAGCCGGGCAAGTGCTTGAGGAAGAGTTTCGCTTCACCAACCTCAGCGCGCTGCCCAAGCTGTGGGTGGAGGTGCGTGATCAATCGTCGCTGCCGGGGCATTACGCCAGCCGCGTGCTGGGGTTGATCGGCGGCGCGCAATGGCGCGGCTGGCGCGCGCGCACCCGCTGCGCGCTGCGCGGACGCTATCAGCTCGGCCCGGTTGAAGTGCGCTCGGGC
>JANMNW010000218.1:0-35848 GCA_031368515.1 Chloroflexota bacterium | reverse complement strand
CCGCGCCTGGAAGAGTATCCGCACATGCAGCTGTTCAACTCGCTCGACTGGGGATTGATCATCTATGACGAAGTGCATTTGCTGCCTGCGCCGGTATTTCGCATGACCGCCGAGATTCAATCGCGCCGGCGCCTGGGGCTGACGGCCACGCTGGTGCGCGAAGACGGCATGGAAGGCGATGTGTTCTCGCTGGTCGGGCCCAAAAAATACGACGTGCCCTGGAAAGACTTGGAGCGCCAGGGCTGGATCGCCACAGCCGAGTGCCATGAGATCCGCGTGGCCCTGGCAGAGGAAGACCGGCTGGAGTATGCGGTGGCGGGGCAAGACCAGAAGTATCACTTTGCCGCGGTCAACGAGCGCAAGAATCTCATCGTCTCCATGCTGATTGAAAAGCATCGCGAAGACAGCACGCTGTTGATCGGCCAATACCTGCCGCAGCTGGACAAGCTTGCCAAGCGCATCAATGCGCCATTGATCACCGGCGAAATGCCGGTCAAGCAGCGCGAAGTGCTGTACCGCCAGTTTCGCGACGGCGAAATCACCACGTTGGTGATGTCCAAGGTGGGCAATTTCGCCATCGATCTGCCCGATGCCAATGTGCTGATTCAGGTTAGCGGCATGTTTGGCTCGCGCCAGGAAGAGGCACAGCGCTTGGGACGCGTGCTGCGGCCCAAGAAAAACGGCCTGCTGGCCCACTTCTACTCGGTCGTGACGCGCGATTCACTCGATCAGGATTATGCGGCCAAACGACAGCTGTTTCTCACCGAACAGGGGTATCACTACGACATCATGTACGAAGAGGAAGTGCCAAGCTTTATGCCCGCGGCGATCGCTTCAGACCCTGTGATCGTGCGGCGCAAAACGAGCGGCTTGCTCAGCAGCGGCGAATAAGGGGTGGGATGTCAGAGTCAAATGCAACAGCCGCGGCGCGCAAAGCCTCGGCGCCTGTACGGCAGGTATGGCCAACGGCGATGCAATACCGCACCGCGCCACTGCCGCTCAATGAGCTGATCGACGCCGAGTTCAACGCCGCGCAGCTGCGCGAGCTGGCCAAGTGGCTCGATGTAAAACTCAAGGGCAATTCCAAGATCGGCTTTACAGAACAGGTGGTGGAGGCGCTGAATCAGCGCGCCGAGCGCATGATGCAATCGGCGGAAGCGGTGCTTGAAGGCTTGAACTCCGAGCAGCGCGACTTCGTGCGCCGCATGTTCACCGCGCGCGATCACGAGCTGCCGCTTTCGCGCGGCGTGGCGCAGGCGGTCTGGGCGCGGCAGTTTGACCGCGATGGCGATCGCAAACTGGTTGAAGTGCTGGACGGATTGCGCCGCCGGGCGCTGCTGTTTCCAACGTCGCCCATGCAATTCGGCTTGCGCGACGTCTACTACCGCTGGCTGCCGCTGGGCCGCAATGTGCCGGTGCATGAGTTCAAGATCGATCCGGTCAAAGCCAGGACCGCCGAAGCCGCGTCCGCCGCAACCGGCGCGCGCGCTAATTTTCTGGACGACTTTGACGCGTTTTTGAACGCCTTGCTCAAATCCGGCGTGACGGTGCGCGAGCCGCTGGCGCCGCATGCGCAGTCGGCGCGCTTCGTGTGGCTGCGCGATTGGGAGCACGACGCCGATGACGCCGACCGCGTGCTCAACTCGCGCCCGGGCTGGGTGCCCGATCCGCAATCCGGCATTGGCATGCCGCTGCTGTCGCCGTTTACGCCGGAAGCGTCTGTGAAGCTGGAAAACCAGACCGGCCTGTCGCAGATGCACTGCGAATTCATGTTTGCGTTGGCCTGCGCCATTCAGCTGATCGAGCCGCCCAGCCCGAAGCATCCGACACATCTGCGCGTGCGCGCCAGCGCGGTGGAAGAGTGGCTGGTGCTGAACAACGAAGACAAGCTGCGACGGGCCTGGAAGGCGTGGACGGAAGAGGTGATCACGCCCTTGGAGGCGCGCTTCGCCGCGGCAGCGGCCCGCCCTGCCGACGCATTCATCATTCAGCGCGCGATCGGCGCGCGCGATTTGACGCCGCAGGAGATGGGCGCGGAGTGGTGCGCGCTGCGGCGCTATGTGGCGCGCGCGTTGCGCGGCTTGCCCGGCAACGCCCGTTATCACTGGGAAGACTTCCGCGCGCGGCTTTTTGATTTTCTGCCGGAGTGCAGCTGGACGGTGGCCGGCCGCGCTGACTGGTGGTTTGCCCATGCCGGCAGCCGGGCGCGGCTGCAGCCCACGAGGCGCGACGATTGGAACGCCACGCTGGGCAAAGTCATCGAAGCCATTTTGCGCGATTCGCTGGTGTGGTTTGGCGCGCTTGAAGTGACGCTGGACGGCGATGCGCTTCAGACATTTCGCGTGACCGACACCGGCACCTGGCTGATCTGCACCGACGAATGCGCATTGCCCGAAGCGGTGACCAGCAGCCGCAACGCCTCGGCGCCGATTACCTGGTCAAAGGACAACACCACGCTGTATGCGCAGCCGGCGCCTGACCGGGCCGACTTTATCGCGCTGGTGCGGCGGGTGGCTGAACGTGGCGAAGGCTCGTTCACCTATGTGGTGACGCCCGGCAGCATCGAGCGCGCGCTGGGCGAAGGCATCACGCTCGACGACGTGACGCGCAAGTTCAAGCGCGCCGGGGTGATGCTGCCCAAAACTGTGAGCGAGCAATTCAAAATGGCCGCCCGGCGCTACGGGCGCGTGCGCCTGTATGAGGCCTTAACGGTGCTTGAGCTGGCCGACGAGCTGACCGCGCGCGAGCTTGCGGCCAATACCAGCCTGCTCAGCCATGTGCTTTATCAAGTGTCGCCGCGCGCCTTTGTCGTGGCGGACGACGACGTCGATGGGCTGGTTGAAGAGATGCAAGCCAAGGGCTACACCCCCCGCGTGCGCTAGCCGCGCCGCACACTGACAGCTCTCACACCCGCCATGGACACACCTTCCCACATCCTGACCGCGTCGGCGTTCGATTTTCAGCGCGATCTGAGCCGGTTTTGGCGGCATGTGCGCAAACAGGGCGGCGTGGCGCTGACGGCGCAAGGCTGGATCTACAAATCCAACTTCAAATCGTTTTTGGGCGCGCTGAACGTGCCGGTCGGCTTGCACAACAACGAGGAGCAAAGCAACGGCAAGCTGTGGTTTATGCGCCGCATGCTGGTGCAGATGCGCGAGCTGCAGGGCGACAATTTTGGCGACAAGTTGACGGTGGGCGCCGCCAGCAAGCTGTTCAGCATGCCGATGGCTCAACGCGTGCGCTGGACGTTTGAATCCTGGCGCGACGGCGGCGCGTGGAATGAGCTGACCCGGCTGCCCGGCCAAAACGTGAGCTTTGACCATCGCCGCGAAGCGCCGCCCGGGCTGACCAAGTCGCGCGGTGTCATCCTGCGGGTGATGGCGCGCCTGGCCGGCCCGGAGATCGGCGCATGGCACGACGTCAATGCGCTGGTGGCGCAGATCAAAAAGAGCGAATATCAGTTTCTGTTTGAGCGCAAACGCGGCTATGGCGTGGGCGGCATGTATTCCTCGCCCTATTACAGCTCAAATAATCCCTATGGAATGAGCTTTGCCGTGGCGCGCGACGAAGCCAGCGGCTGGGACGTGGTGGAGAAAGCGTTTATCACAGAGATCCTCACCGGCCCGCTGCATTGGCTGGGTTTGATCGATCTAGGCTATCCCGCAGGCTCGCAGACGGGCGAACACCACATGCCGGCCGGCTATCGGCTGAGCGAAGTGGGCGCATGGCTGCTGGGCGTCGCCGAGCAGCCGAGCTTTGTCGAAACCGGCGGGCGTGTGGTTGTGCAGCCGAACTTTAACGTGCTGGCAATGGAGCCGGTGAGCGATGCGGTGCTGGTCGATCTGGATCACTTCGCGGATTCGCTTGGCGGCGATCGCGCGGTGACCTACGAGATTACGCGCGAGTCGTTATATCGCGGCCAGCAGTCGGGCTGGAACGCCGATCGCGTGATCGCGTTTCTCGAAAAGCATCAGGGCGCGCCGGTCCCGGCCAATGTCAAGCGCACGCTGGAAGAATGGGAATCGACGCACCGACGGATCACGTTCCACCGCCGCAAACTTGTGGTGCAGTTTGCCGACGACGATGCGGAGGCGCAAGCGTCGCTGGCGCTTGCGCCGTTCAAGCCACATGCGTTGCACGACCGCTTTTTGCTCATCTCCAGCGGCGACGCGGAGAAGATAAACAGCACGTTGCGCGACGCGGGATGGATGCCCACCCAGCAGGCGTCGGGACAGACGGGCGTCGAGAACAGCATTCGCGCCGACGACGACGGCACGCTGACATTCACACAGCCCGCGCCCAGCGTGCACGTGCTGGGCCGATTGGCGCAGTTTGCCGAGACCTCGCCATATCGTTTGACGGCTTCGAGCGTGCGCGGCGCGATGAACCGCCACATCGATGTGGAGCAGCTGCTGGCCATGCTGGCCGAGATGCATACCGGGCCGGTGCCGGGCGCGCTTGAAAAGAACCTGCGCCACTGGGCGGGCTTTTTTGGCAGCGCAAAAATCGGGCCGGTTGTGCTGCTCGAGATTTCAAGCCTGGATGTGCTGACGAACCTGATCAATGATCCGGTTGTTGGCGGTTATGTGACGCCGATCGAAGGCAGCAGCAAGCCGCTCGCCCTGATCGACCCGGCGCATATGGATGAAGTTCGCGCAGTGCTGATCGACCGCGGCGTGGCGCTAGCCGAGTGACGTTCGGTAGAACGCCACCACGCGCTCCATCATCAAGGTCAGCGCGCGTCCTTGCAGGCTATGTCCCTGGCGCGGATAGGTGTGCAGCTCGACTCGCTTGCCCAGCCGCGTCAGCTCGGCGTACAGGTCGCGCGACCATTGCAGCGGCACCTGCGTGTCGAGTTCGCCATGCTGAATGCTTATTGCAGCGGTGATGTCGGACAGGTAGCTGGCAGGCGAGATCTCGGCCAGGCGTTCGCGCGGCACAGCGTCTTCCGGGATGCGCTTGACGCGCTGGAAGACATCGCGAATCTGATCGCCGTTCTTGACTTCGTCGGCGTTCATCGAGCCGTATAGCACCGAGGCTTTGACGTCTTTGCTGATAGTAAGCACCCGCAGCGAAATGCCGCCGCCCATCGAGTGCCCAAACAATCCGATGCGCTTGGGATCGGCGCCAGGCAGGCGTTTGACATGCTCGATAAGGTTGAGCACGTCGATCGCGTAGCCGCTGCGAAATAGGTTGTTTTCGCTTTCGTCGCCTTCAGAGGGCCCGTGCGCGCGATAGTCCGGATGCACCACTAGAAATCCAGCGCGCGCCAACGCGTCGGCATAGCGCGTGGTGTAGCCCAGCGGCGTGCTGTAGCGGCCGGGGGTGACGTAGCCGTGCAAGACAAGCACGACCGGGAAGGGCCCTGCGCCCTTTGGCACGTTGACGAAGCCGTATTGTTTCAACCCGTCGCTGTCAAAGCTGATCAACGAGCGCGTGAAAGCGTCTGTCTCAGCCATCTTGCGCTCGATGCGCAATTCGCCCGCGCCGTAGCTGCGCGCGCGCAACGCCGCGATGGTGATGGCGCTGGTATCGGGCACGATTTGCGCGGCGGCGGGCCAGGCGAACAGGGCCAATGCGCAGAGCATGAGAGCCAGTTTTTTCATGTCAGGAGATGGTGAACTCAAGCGTGTAGCCGCCGATGTCGCCGGTGCTGCGAACGGCGTGCTCGCCCTTGCCCCAGCCGTCTGCGGCGGTCAAGACCGTCTGCACGGTGCCGGCTTTGCGATCGTTGTCCAAGTTGAAGAACTCGAATGCGTCAAATTTGGGTGTGTCGGTGATGGTTACGCTGGGCGAGAGCTGCGCACGGAGATTGAGCGCGCCATCCTTGGGCACGCTGACGTCGAACTTGCGGCCGAGTTTGACTTTGGCGCCGTGCTTGATGCGGCGCGCGCCTTTTTGCGGGAAGCGCCAGCGCTGTCCCTCGACCTCGAAATCGAGCACCACTTCGGCGAACATCTCCGGTTCTTCCGGGTTGTGAAAGGTGACGCGGTTGAGCACGACCGTCAGCTGACTGGCGCGCGGCTGTTTGCCGGGGAAGGCGCGCGGTGCGCGTGGCAGCGGCGCGGCGAGGCCGAGCGGCGGATGGTTTGGCGCATAGTCCTGCACAAACCAGCCGCGCCAGCTCTCCTGGCTGGCTGAGTTGGCAATCCAGCCGCTGCGAAACGTGTCTGACGACAGCGTGAGCTCTTTGCCGGGCGCGTTGACATCGTAGATGTGCACGATGAGACCGTCTTTGTTGGGAATCGTGTCGTAGCCGTAGGCCACAACCTGATGGTTCTGCTGCAGGCCGGCCAGATCGCGCGCGGCGATGAGTCCAAGGGTCACCGGTTTGCCGGCGTCGATGCTCGCGCGCAATTTTGGAAATTCATCTTCGCGCGTCCAGCGCGCCACGCCCTTGACCAGAAATCCTGCATCGTCCGGCGAGAGCGACCAGGTGATGTACTTGACCGCGCTCAGCATGAAGAAGCTGTCGAGCTGGCGTTTGTAGATGTATTTTGAGAGCGGGTGCGCATCCGGCGGCACGAGCGCCGGGCGCAGCTGCTCCTGGCTGAAGTTGGGCAGAGACAGCCCGGCGTGAAAGTGATCAAGCGCAGTGAACGCCATGCCGCCGCAGCGTCCGCGCGTGGCGATGCGGCCAAATGGCGAGTCTTCGAGGATCACGTTTTCAAAGTAGTTGGCAAAATGAAAGCCGTGTTTGGCGGGAGAGAAAAGGGTTTTGGGCATGGCGGATCCATGCAATTATCCGTCCATAGATGCGCATCGGGCGACTTCGGCGCACTGTCGTTTGGGTCACCCAACGGATTCCTCGGCCAGCCTATGTCGAACGCAACGCTTCAATCGTGATGCAGTGGCAAAAACGCGTCCCCGCGTTTCGCGCGGGGACGCGTTGTGCCGAATCTTTCTGCATGTCTCCAGCCGGATGCCTGTGCCCCTGAGAGCGGATGCACTGCGGCATCAGTCTATGGCGCAGCCGTCGGCTGGGCCACCACATATGGCGTGACGAGCGGTGGCCCTTTGGGTCCGGTTACGACGATATAGATCACCGACGGGTTCTGAAACGGCATTACAAACGGATCGGTGCGGAATCGCCCGCGCCGGTCTACCGTTTTGCGGCCGATCTGCACGCTGTTCGAGCCGTCCGGGCTTTGCGACAATGCAACCGTGACCTTGTCGCCGGCCGTGAAGCCCGCGCCGGACACGCGCACCTCTGAGCCGTTGAACGCCACCGTCACCGTTTGCGCGCTGCCTGCCGTTACCGTGGCCGTGTTGGTGGGCTTTGGCGTGTTGGTGGGTTTAGGCGTGCCGGTCGGTCCTGGTGTGTTGGTGAATACCGGTATGACTGTTGCCGTTTCGGACGCGGGCTGCGTGGGCGCGGTCGTGGCCGTGGCAGGCCCAGTTGTCGCGGTAGGCGGCGCGGTTGTTGCAGTTGCGGGCGCGGTGGTCGCCGTAGGCGGCGCAGTCGTTGCGGTAGGTGGCGCCGAAGTCGCGGTGGCTGGCGCAGTCGTTGCTGTCACCACGGGAATTGTGGTGCTGGTGGCGGGAACGGGCGTCGGCGGCGCGCTCGTGGCGGTGGCCGGCACGGATGTGCCCGTCGCAGGCACCCGTGTGCCTGTTGCTACTGGGATCGGTGATGCCGTGGCTGGCACCGCAGTCGGTTGTGGCGTCTGTGATGGTTTCACGGTGGCTGTGGCAATCGGAATCGCCGTGGCCGTCTTCACGGGGATGGCTGTAAGCGTTGGCGCCGTTGTGGCGGTGTTGATGGGAATCACCGTGGCTGTGGCAGGCTGCGGCGGCAGCGTGTTGATCGGAATTGGCGTGGCCGTCGGCGGCTGCGGCGTATTGGTGGGTCGTGTCGTTGCCGTGGCGGCGGGCGTTGCCGTGTTCGGATTGGGCACGGGCGTCGGCACCGTATTTGGCAATTGCGAGAAGCTCAACTGGGCCAGGGCCAGGCCGCTGCGTTCGAAATAGTCCACCCGGAGCAGATGGTCGCCGCGTCCCAGTGAGACATCGGTATTGAGCGCGCGCACGCCGCCGTCTTGGAAAGCGTCGAGCACCAGCACATTGTCGATGTACAACCGCGCGCCGTCATCCACGCGCAGGTTGAAGCGGTAGGTTCCACCGTCGAAATACAGCCGGCGCTGCCAGCGCGCGGAGAAATTGTCGAGCGGGATGCGTCCATCGGGTGAGCCGGTGCGCCAGTCGAAATCCAACACCGGCTCGTTGCGGGTCACAAGCGGGTCGCCCTGCAGCGAGCTGTTGGCGAAGTAATCGGCGCGCCAGTCGGGGAAGCTCTGGGCAGTCGGCTGGGCCGGCGTTGTGGGTTGCGGCGGCACGGTCGGCTGCGGGGCCAATGTGACCAGCACGATGGGTGTGTTGCTGGCTCTGGGCAGCTGCGGGCCGGTTGTCGGCGTGGCTGCATCGGACGCTGGCGGCGAACTGGTGGGCGCGGGCAGCGAAGTCACTGAAGCGACGGCCTGGATGGCTGCGCCCTGCAGCGTAATGCCGGCACGCGCGAAGGGGCGTCCGGCGATGTTGCTCTGCGCCAGCACATCGTATGTGCCGGCGGCGGCCTGGGCGGCAACGACCGTGCTGAATGTAAAGCGCCCGTTGGCGTCGGCCTTGGTCAGGCCAAGCACGATCGAGCCGGTGGGGTTGGTGCCGTTGGGAACCAAGGTTAGCGCGACGTCTTCGTTGGGCTGCCATGTGTCGCCGATGATGGTGAGCGGTTCGCCGGCGCGCAGCTCTGGAGGCACAGCCGTGATGTTGGGTGTGACGCCGCTGGTGGGGGTGACCCTGGGTGAAAACGGGCTTGATTGGCAGGCTGAGGCAAGCACGGCTAAAATCGTCGTGATCGAAACCCGCCTAAGGAGCGCAAACGCGTTTGAAGTGCACATAAACATGCGAAGATGGCAACAGGTACCCGGACCCAAGACTGTTCTGTCAATTGCGCCCTGTCGCGCTAATTTTTTGCTCGGCACCAATGAAGGTGCCTGGGCTTTTCTTCCCTCATTAGCCTCTTGTGAGATTGTAACGGAATCGCTTCGCCCGGCGGTGGTTTCCGCTGTGGCGTCAGGTGGTCAACGGCTTTTCGTGGGAGCATCGGACGGCATCGCTTTTTCTGACGACGAAGGCTCGACCTGGCAGGCGGCTCTATTGCCGGGCAAACTGCATGTTTCTCAGATAGTGCCATCTCCACGTTATGAACAGGATGGCATCATTTTTGCCGCAACACTTCAGGCAGGCGTCCTGAGTTCACTGGACACAGGACATAACTGGAGCTTTAGCAATCTGGGTCTGAGCGACCCAGAAGCCGTAGCGGTGGCCCTGTCTCCGGAATTTTCGGCGGATATGACCGTGGTTGTGGCGGTCAACAATGGCGCGTTTATCAGCAACAACCTGGGCCGTACCTGGCGCGTGTTGCCCATCGAGGCGGCAGCCATGCCGGCTGTCGGGTTTGCCTTTTCGCGCCAGGCGCTGCTCGTGGGCAGTGAAACCAAGGGTGTTTATCACTCGGACGACCGCGGCAAGAGCTTTGTCAAACGCGCGGCGTTCAGCTCGGGTGTGATCAACGCCATGGCGGTTTCGCCCGATGGGTTGAAAATCAGCATGGCCACGCCGCAGGTTGTCGTGTATTCAAACGACTACGGCGCCACCTGGCAACGCACAGACGGACGCTCGCCGCGCGGCGTGCTGGCGATCGTAATGACTGACGAAGGCGTCATCCTGTGCGGCACGCAGAACGACGGGCTGTGGGTGTATGGCGGTTAACGCGGCCGCTGCGCGCGGGTACCCCCTATGCGAGTAGTTTTGACTGGCGGCTCTGGGCGGCTGGGCAGTGTGGTTGCCAGTCAGCTGCTGGCCAGCCGACACGAACTGCTGATTCTGGATCGTCAACCGCCAAAGCTTGAGTCACTTGCCGCAGTCTGCTTCGAGCAGAGCGACCTGAGCGAGGCAGATGCGCTTCGGCGCTTGTTCGCTGGATTCGATGCCTTGGTGCATCTGGCCGCCATCCCGAACCCGATTGGCCACGCGCCCGAGACGGTGTTCGCAAACAATGCCGTCACCAGCTACAACGCGCTGCTGGCGGCGGCGGAAGCCGGTGTGCGCCGCGTGTGCATGGCCTCAAGCATCAACGCCATCGGCGGCGCCTTTAGCCGTCGCGCGCGCTATGACTACCTGCCGGTGGATGAATCGCATCCCAGCTATAACGAGGACGCATACAGCCTGTCCAAGTGGGTGGGCGAGGCTCAGGCCGACTCGATCGCGCGGCTGCATGCCGACATGACGATCAGCAGCCTGCGCTTTCACGGCCTGACCAAGCGCGCCGAGCGCAGCGATGCCACGCTGCAGGATGTGCCGCCTGAACGCCGCGTACGCGTGGTCAATCACCTGTGGGCCTACACCGATATTGACTCGGCGGCCATCGCCGTGGAGAAGACGCTGCACGCGAGTTTTGGCGGGCATCAGGCGTTTTTTATCGTCGCGCCGCGCACGATTTTTTCGGCCGACATCGCCAGCCGCGATCTGGCGGCTGAGCACTTTCCTGGCACACCCATTCGCGGGCCGTTGCCGGCCAATGCCGGGTTTTATGATTGCGGCAAAGCCGAGCGAATGTTAGGCTGGGTGCATCAGGATTTCACAACAAATCATGGCTAAGAAAACCGACTCGAAACGACCGGAAGACAACCTCAAGACGGGCTCGCGCCCGAGCGATCTGCGCATCACCGACATTCGCGCTTGCACCGTGGGCTGGCATGGCTGGCGCTTTCCGCTGATCCGCATCGACACCAATCAGGGCCTGTATGGCATCGGCGAGGTGCGCGACGGCGCGTCAAAAAACTATGCACTGATGCTCAAGCGTCTGCTGATTGGCGAAAACCCGTGCAACGTGGACAAGGTTTTTCGCAAGATCAAACAATTCGGCGGGCATGCGCGCCAGGGCGGCGGCGTGTGCGGCATCGAAATGGCGCTGATGGATCTGGCCGGCAAGGCTTACGACGTGCCGGCTTACATGCTGGCCGGCGGGCGCTTTCGCGACAAAGTGCGCATGTATTGCGACACGCCCAACGAACCCACCGGCGAGGCCATGGGGAAAAAGCTCAAGAAGCGGATGGAGCGCGGCTTTACGTTCCTGAAAATGGACGTGGGCATCGAGATGGTGCGCGGCCGCAAAAACATGCTGACCTGGCCAGCGGGCATGTTGGGCGAGACGTCTTCAAACAGCTCGGAGTTCGAAAAGCTGGTCGATCGCAACCAGATCATGCACCCGTTCACGCACGTGCGCATCACCGAGAAGGGCATTCGCGCGTTGACCGACTATGTCGGGCAGGTGCGCGACGTCATTGGCTATGACATTCCGCTGGCCGCCGACCATTTTGGACACATTGGCGTGGACGACTGCCTGCGCCTGGGCGAAGCGCTCGAGCCCTACAACCTGGCCTGGCTGGAGGACATGGTGCCCTGGCAGCATGTCGGCGACTGGGTGCGCATGGAGCGCGCGTTGAAGACGCCGGTATGCACCGGCGAGGACATCTATCTCAAGGAAGGATTCCGGCCGTTGCTGGAAGCACGCGCGGTCAACGTCATTCACCCGGATCTGGCCACGTCGGGCGGCATCCTGGAGACCAAGAAGATCGGTGATTTGGCGCAGGACTATGGGGTGAGCATGGCCATCCATATGGCGGGCACGCCGGTCAGCACAATGGCGGCTGTGCATTGCGCCGCTGCGACTGAGAACTTTATTGCATTAGAGCATCACTTTAACGACTTGCCCTACTGGAGCGATCTGGTCGTAAGCACAGGCGGAGATGTGCCCAATCCGATCATTCAAAACGGGTTTATTACAGTTCCAGAGGCGCCCGGCCTCGGCATCGACCTCAACGAAGCCGTCGTACGAGAGCATATGTTGCCCGGTGAGGACTTTTTCCCTAAGTCAGAGTATTGGGATTCCGACCGCTCACATGACAGACTTTGGTCGTAAATTACGCTGACGCGTGACGCGCAGAGCCAGTTTCAATCAAAATGATGACGAAATAGCTCCCGGTTTCGATGACAAATGAGCCGCATAAGCGCGCCTATGAATGGCCGTATGTGACGTAACTGGGAGCTTATACATGAGGCAAGCGATTTACCTCGCCGGAAACATTGACATCGACATAGCCGTTGAGCGGGGATTAATCTTTGCTGGGTGCCGGATCTATCACGCCAACGGCGTGGAAGAGACGCTGACGCTTTTGGAGCACCAGGCCAGCGACCGCAACTCAATGCGCTCTCAAGACGCGACCGTCGTCTTGATTGCGGAAATTGACGCGGGCGCCGTGCCGTTGCTGGAAGCGTTGCGGCAGCGCAACATCAAGCCGCCGCCAACCTTGCTGATTGATCGGAAGGGGAGAGACATCAACCTGCCGCGCCGGGCGATCCAGCTCGGCGTCAAGGACTACCTGCTGCCGGAGGATAACGAATCCAAACGCGAGTGGCGCGCCAGAAAGCTGGTGGAAGACAACGTGCGCCAGCTTGCGCCCAAACCGCAGGTGATGCAGATCGTGCAAAGGCAGTCTTTTGCGCGGCGCGTGCCCAGCCTGAGCGCCACGCTGGATCTGCGCTGGGACCGCGATTCGCACACCATCTTCATGGGCGATCGCGACCGGGTGCAGCTGAGCCCGGCCGAAGCGCGCACGTTTGACTTGCTTTACGCCAAGCGCGGCAACGCCGTGACCATTAACGAGCTGATCGAAGTGACGCTGGCGCCCGATCGAGAACGCGATCCACACAAAGAGATCCAGCTGTTGCGCACGCATCTGGCGCGCCTGCGCCGCCGGCTCGCCGCGAACCCCAACTTTGGGTATCGCATCGAGAACCTGCGCGGTTCCGGCTACATGATGCTTTGAGCCGCGGTAGGGCGGTGAGCGGTGAGGCGGTCGGCCAGTAAGCGGTGAGCAGTGAGCGGTGAGCCAGTGAACAATCACCGCCTGCCGGCCGACCGCCCCCCTGCCCACCGCCTACTGCTTACTGGCCGACCGCCCACCGCCTCACCGTCTCACCGCTTCACTGGCCCTCACGGTCGCCCATAAAAAATCGCGCCTGGCCGGTCCCACAGCACGCGCCAGCCGAGCGCAGCCAGCCTCGCGCGCTGCTCGGGTGTGATGGCGATGAAATACAACACGTCCGGCTGCCGGGCATTGACGAAGTCCGACAGCGGCTGCAGTTCTCCCGCCACAATGGCATCCAGTTGATCGCCGCCGGCGGTGCCCCAGATGAATTTGCGCAGCGGCATGCGCGCGATTTCCGGTGTGGCCAGCCCCATGGTGTCGATGAATTCAATATTCAGCGCCGGGTGCATGCGCTTGGTGATGTACGGCACATAGCCGATCTGATAGCTGACAATCACCAGTTTTTTCCCGGCGTTTTGGGCGGCCAGGCGCGGCAATTCGTCGCGCAGAAATGGCAGCGCCTGCTCGCTGTCGCGCAGATAGCTGGCGTTCAGCCGCAGCACGCGTTCCTTTAGCGGCAGATGCGGGTTGGCAAGCACATCGGCGATACCGTTCTGAAGCGACGCAGCCGGCAGGTCGGCCACGAACGAGTTGGGCCGTTGCGCCTGATTCAGGCCGCTGAGCAACAGCATGGCCGCAGCCGCGCCGGCAATCGCGGGGCGTTCCAGCGCGCCATCGCGCGTCAGTCCGGCCAGCATGCTGGCCAGCGTCTGCGCCGAAACGATGGCGAGCAGCGGAATCACCGGCGCGATAAAACGAAAATAGGACATCCAATCGCCGCGCACCAGGATTACAAATGCGTGATTCCAGGCGATCAGCAGCATGCCTACCGTCACAGTCGGCAAGCTGGCATCGGCTTTTGACGGGCGTGACAGCGTGTTGACGGCGATGCGCGTCAGCGCGCCAATCAGCAGCAGCGCCTGCGCCAGCATCAACGGGCTGCTCGCATAAAAATCGCGCACATAAGCGATGCCGAAGGGAACGCCTTCGAGCAGATCGGACAGCGAGCCGGCTTTGGCGTAGGCTGGCGCAGGCGCCAGCAGCCCAAACAGCGCATAGCGCGCGGCCATTAACGCAAAAACCAACGCGATGGGCGCCAGCGCCGCCAGCACCGCATCGATGGCCGCCTGCCGGCGCCGGACGAGCAGCGCGTGCACCGCCAGGCACCCAAGGGTCGCCGCGACCAGCGTAAAACCATCCGAACGCACCAGTACATACAGACATTGGGTCACAGTCAGGGCCAATCGGCTGCGGCGGCGGCCGACATGCCGCATCAGATAGGCCGCATGCAGGGTGAGGATCAGAGTCTGATAGGGGGTCTCAAGCCCACCCAGATTCCAGTTGAGCCAGGAGGGGTGCGTTGCCAGCGCGACCAGCGCCATGCCCAGCGCGGGCGTGCGCCAGCGCGCCGGCAAGGCGCCAAAAAACGTATCGCGATGGGCGTACACCGCGGCCAGCACGCCCAGCCCGGCGATCAAACCGGCCAGTTTGTTGAGCAAGAGCGCGTTTCCGGGCGACAGTGCGTGAAACCCGGCAATCATCAGCACATGCAACAGGCTCGACGCGATCTCGACCGGCTGATCGTTGTGATTGAGCAACATGCCGCGTTCGACCAATCGTTCGCCGCTCCACAGCGAGATCCATGAATCGTCGTAGCCCGCGCCCACAAAGTAACTCAGGCTTAGCCAGACGCACAGCATGGCGCATACCGCCAGCAGCGCCTTGGCGAGCAGCGGATGTTCATGATGCGCTGCCGTTACGCGCCCGGCAACAAGGGAGCCTGCCGGCGCCCGGCGCGTGGATGCGTTGTTCATACAGCCAAGTACCCTAGCCACGCTTTCGTGTGGCGTCCATCGTGCAAGGGGAGCAGCTGGCATGCGGCCGGAAGTTGTTCAGGCTGCCATTTTGGGCAACTGTGACGCATCGGGCGCGCTTGATCAAGATGGGCGCATAGCTGCGCATGCCGCCAGGAGGTGAGCGACTGAAAGCTTTTTGAACGCTAGAACTCACCCTGAAAATGTGGTCCCCACCTTTTTCGCCAACGTTTCAGGTGTGCAAGCAAGGTGGAGTTCACATTTTAGGATGAGTTCTAGCCCTGTTAAGGTGGCGATGCTGTGCAGGAACTAGAATCTCAGCGCTAAGTCAGCACCAGGAGATATGTATAAATGCCAAAACTAACTATTGAAAGTCGTGGGACGTATGAAGTCGATGCGAGCGCGCGCTTGGTCAATGCCATTGAAGGGAATGGCGTGGACATCCTGCACCGCTGCGGCGGTTATGCCCGATGCACCACTTGTCGTGTGTCGTTTGTGAGCGGCGAACCGAAGCAAATGACGCAGGCTGAAAAAGCCAAGCTGATCGAGCGCGATCTGCTCGGCCAGTTTCGTCTGTCCTGCCAGATCCTTTGCGATCATGACATGACCGTCGTTGCGGCCAACACCGTCACGTCAAGCGGACTATCGGATGCGGGCGGCACGCCAGAGGCGAACATTACGCCCGACCCGGTTTGGGAATAACCGGGATCGCACGCACAAGGCCCGGCAGGAAAAACCTGCCGGGCCTTTTTTGTTGTGGAGTCGACGATCGGCGATTACTGCCTGCGCATCAACGGAAGATAGACGCTGCGTTGTGGCACGACAGTGGGTGTCGCGGTTGACACCGGCGTAGCTGTGGGCAAGCCGCTGTTAACCGTCACCGAGATGACTACTGTGTCAGGCGCGCTTGACAAGCCATACGTGTCGGTCACGATCAGGCGAAAGGTCAACGCCGTGTTGGCAGTGGGCGCGGTAAACGAAGGCGAAGGCGAGTTGGCGCCGAGCAACGGCACGCCCAGGCCGCCCGTCTGACTCCAGCCAAACACCAGCCCATGCCCATCAGGATCGGATGAGGTGTTGCCGCGCAATATGACAGCCGCGCCGCCCGCGACATTGGCGTCGAGCCCGGCGTTGGCCGTTGGCGCATTGTTGCTGACGGTTACCGTGATGATGTCGCCCACGCTGGCCAGCCCCAAATCGTCGGTTACGACCAGGCGGAAGCGCAGAGAATACGGCGTGGGCGCGCCAGGGGCGTTGAAGGTGGGCGCAGACGCGCTTGAGCTGGACAAAACAACGGGCGGACCGTTGAGCTGATTCCAGCCGTAGGTCAACGGCTCGCCTTCCGGATCGGTCGATGCGCTGCCATTGAGCGTGACCGAGCGCCCGACGATGACGTTTTGATCGGCCCCCGCGTTTGCGACGGGCTGCCCATTGATCGCATTTTCGTCCGCGCCGATGTCATACCCGCTGTTTGCCGGCCGCGCTTGCCCGTCGATGTCGATTGCCAGCGTGCTGGTCACGCCGGCGTTGACGGCTGCTGATCCGGCTTGCACATGGTAGTTGCGGGTGAGCACATTGACAAAAATCGCATTGCCTGTGACCGGGTTGGTCACTGTGATGAAGCTGCCCGATGTCTGCGTGATTATCGTGTCCCAGAGCACGCCGTTCAAGCGCACGTCGGAGGCGAATGGGCCGGATTTGACGCCCTGCGCGTAACGTGCAAGGATGGTATTGGTCAGCACAACCGTATCCGGAGCATCTTTGCCGATTTCGATCGCCAGCCCGCCGCCGCTGTTGCGCGCGGCAAAGGTGTTGTGGCTGCCGTGAACGGTGGACGGCGTGGGGCCGCCGATGCCAAGCTCGGCCGAATGGGTGGTTGTCACGCCGACATTGGCGGCGATGAAGTTGTTATCGAGAGTGACGCTGCTGCCGGCGATGTAAATGCCGCCTCCGCCTTCGGCATTGCCGCGGTTGTCGAAGAAGCGGTTGCCGCTGATGCGCGCCTCGGACGCGTTGGACAGCTGAAGGCCTCCGCCCTCATCTGTTGCCACGTTAAACGTGATGCGGCTGTTGTGCAACTCGATCTTTCCGCCCAGATACAAGCCGCCGCCCACCTCGGCTGTGTTGCTGAGGACGATGACATTGGTCAGGACGGAGGTGTCCAGCGTGGGGCCAGACGACATATAGACTCCGCCGCCGCTTTGGGCCGCATGATTTGAAATGATTTGCGTGTTGGTGATGGCGCCTGCACTCAGCGCAATGCCGCCGCCTCGACCCTGGAGTGGGCCGGTGCCGGTAGCGCTGTTATAGGCAACCGTTCCGCCGGTGATGAAACCGGTGATGGCGGAAAGCCCGCCATTGCCGACGGCGGTGTTTGACAGAAAATCGGTTGAGTCTACGTAGGTGGTTGATTCGGCATGCAGGCCACCACCCAGGTCGGCTGAGTTTGATTCAAAACGGCTGGCCGACACTGTAACGGTGAAATTTGAAAATGCGCCGCCGCCAAGGCCGGCACTGGCGCTGTTGCTGACAAAACTGCTGCTGGATATTGTTGTTTCCCCGTTCAGGTATGCCCCGCCGCCTGTGCCGGTTGACGAGCGATTGTTCTGGGCTGAAACGCCGGTGAGGCTGCTAGGATTCGAGAACAGCCCGCCGGCATACAACCCGCCGCCATCGCTGCCGGCCGTGTTGGAAAGGATGTCGCCTGCGTTGATGGTGATGGCGTCTTGCACATAGATGCCGCCGCCCTTGTTGGATGCGCTGTTGTTGATCACCCGCAAGTTGGTGGCTGTGATCTTGTGATATGCATACAATCCGCCGCCGTCGTTGGCGCTGTTGCCGCTGATTACAACGGAGTACAGCGATGGTGTGGCGCCCGAGTTCATGTAAATGCCGCCGCCCGCGGAAGTTGGCGCAGAGCCTCCGCTAAATGTGAGGTTGGAGATGACCGTGCTGCTATTGATGCTGCCGGTAACCGTTAACACGCGCGCGCCGCTCTCGGCCACCAGCGTGGCGCCGTCGTCAAGACCGATCAAGCTCACCGCTTTGTCGAGCTCACTGCTTTCGGTGTAGGTTCCTTCTGCAATGTAGATGCTGTCGCCGGCTGCGGCATTGTCGATGCAGTTGTCGAGGTCGTTGATGACCGCAATCGGGCATCGGGTATAACCCGATGGCACGATGGCGCCTGGGTAATAGTAGTTGACCGCTGTCGACGCTGCGGGCGCTTTGGCCTGGCCGACAAGCGGCGCGGCGATGAGCGCCGCAACTGTGACGAGCGTGGATGCGCCAAGCGCTAAGACGGTTGATCGATCGGTGGTTCGGTGAAGCAATCGCATACTATGATCTCCTGTGATGCCATGCGCATCGGAGATAGCATAGAGTTCTAGTCATCGCCCTGTGTCGTCACAATGACGTATTCTGATGCAAAATGCTTGTAAAAACGAGCCATATCCGAGGAATGGCGTAGGCGCAGACTACGTTACAGACTGCGGTTTATTGCGTGCCGCACCGCGGGATATGCGGCGAAGGCAATTCTGAAAGACGATGTCAACCAGTGTTGAATTTGTGTGCGCGCGATGCGCCGCGCCGGCCGCCCGGTTGCAGTTGAGCGCTGACGCGCGTCTGACGCAGGATGGTTTTCTCGGCAGGATCGAGGAGGCGGTCGACGGGCGCGTGCTGGCGCTGCAATGGGGCATGGAGGACGGCAGCGCGTTCCACATTCACGCCTTGAACCCGTTGTGGGCGCCTTTCTACTGCCCGGACTGCGACAAGGTTTACTGCAAGGACTGCTGGCGGATCGAGCTGCGGTTTGAAGATGAACCGGGGCTGCCCGGCTGGTATGACTGCACTTATGGCGCTTGTCCCGAAGGCCACAGGCGCATGCTGGATGATTGAAGTCGGCGCACCCCGACAGCGGCCACCCGCGCTACAATTTGCACCACAGTCAGTTCAAGATGCCGCCCGCCATGCAACCATTTATCCGGTTCAACCCCGTCAATGTTTGCGCACACGCGCGCCTGCACAACATCAATGACAAGGGTGCGGTGGCCGAACGCTTTAAATCTATTCTGGGGTTGTAGTCTATGGCCGACCAGACGCGGGCTGCGTTGAAGCAGCGGCCGCGCCATCGGACATTCGTCAACCGTCATTTGTTATTCGATATTCATCATCTGATTGAGCTCTCTCATGACTAATCCATTTAGCTCCACACTTAGCCTGCTCAATGCGCCCGGCGGCGCGATCCAGTACTACGACATCAATGCGCTTGGCCCGCAGGTGGCCAGCCTGCCGATTTCGATCAAGATCATGCTGGAGCAGGCGCTGCGCCAGTGCGACAACTTCGAGATCACCGAGACCGATGTCAAGCGCATCGCCAACTGGAACGCCAAGGACGTGGGCGGCAACGAGCTGCCGTTCAAGCCCGCGCGCGTGATTTTGCAGGACTTCTCCGGCGTCCCGTGCCTGGTCGATCTGGCTGCCATGCGCAGCGCGCTGGCGCGCCTCGGCGCCGACCCGGCCAAAGTCAACCCGCTGGTGCCGGTCGACATGGTCATCGATCATTCGGTGCAGGTCGACTTCTACGGCACCAAAGACGCGTTTGAGAAAAACCTGGCGATGGAATTCGGCCGCAACAACGAACGCTATCAGTTCGCCAAGTGGGGCCAGAAGGCGCTGCGGAACTTTCGCGTGGTTCCGCCTGGAACCGGCATCGTGCATCAAGTCAACCTGGAATACCTTGCCAAGGTGACATTTGTCAAGAACGGCGTGGCTTTCCCGGACACGCTCGTCGGTACCGACTCGCACACCACCATGATCACCGGCTTGGGCGTGGTGGGCTGGGGCGTGGGCGGCATCGAAGCCGAGGCGGTCATGGTCGGCCAGCCGCTCTACATCGTCACCCCCGAAGTGATTGGCTTCAAGCTGCACGGCTCGCTCAAGGAAGGCGTGACTGCGACCGACTTGACGCTGACAGTGGTGCAGATGCTGCGCAAAAAGGGCGTGGTCGAAAAGTTTGTCGAGTTCTATGGCACTGGCTTGAGCAACATGAGCCTGGCCGACCGCGCGACCATCGCCAACATGGCCCCAGAGTATGGCGCAACGATGGGTTATTTTCCCATCGATGCCGAAGCCATTCGCTATCTGCGCGCCACCAACCGCAATGCCGAGGCCGATCTGACGGAAGCCTATGCCCAGGCACAGGGTTTGTATCGCACCGATGCCACGCCCGATCCGATCTTCACCGACACGCTGGAGCTGGACTTGAGCACGGTCGAACCCAGCGTGGCTGGACCGAAACGGCCGCAAGACCGCGTGGCGCTGACGCAGGTCAAGAAGACGTTTAACGCCGCGCTCACCGCGCCGACCAAGGACCGCGGCTTCGGTTTGAAGGAGAGCGAGCTTGCGAACACCGCAGTCGTCGCGACCAAAGAAAATCTCATCTTGCATCACGGCGCCGTCGTCATCGCGGCGATCACATCGTGCACCAACACCAGCAACCCGAGCGTGATGCTGGGCGCCGGCATTCTGGCTCAGAAAGCCGTGGCGAAGGGCCTGCGCGTGCCGGCCTATGTCAAGACCTCGCTGGCGCCGGGCTCGAAGGTCGTCACTGAATATCTGCGCGATGCCAATCTGATCGAGCCGCTGGAAGCGCTGGGCTTTAACGTGATTGGCTATGGCTGCACAACGTGCATCGGCAACTCCGGCCCGCTGCCCGCAGCCGTCGCAAAAGCGGTGACCGAAAGCAACATCGTCACCAGCGCGGTGATCAGCGGCAACCGCAACTTTGAAGGCCGAGTGCACCCGCTCGTGAAAGCCAACTATCTGGCGTCGCCGCCATTGGTTGTCGCGTATGCATTGGCCGGAACGACCGATCGTGATTTGACCAGCGAGCCAATCGGCTTGGGCAAAGACGGCCAGCCGGTGTATCTCAAGGACATTTGGCCGACGCAGAAAGAGATTCAGAGCGCAATCGAAAGCCACATTCGCCCGGACATGTTCGCCAGCCAATATGGATCGGCGTTCGACGGCACGGCCGAATGGCAGTCGATCAGCGGCGCGGACAGCCAGCTGTATGAGTGGGATGAGTTCAGCACGTATATCCAGGAGCCGCCGTACTTCACCGGGCTGACGCTCACGCCCGACCCGATCAAGCCGATCGTGAATGCGCGCGTGCTCGGCCTGTTCGGCGATTCAATCACCACCGATCACATCTCGCCCGCCGGCGACATCGCGTTGAATTCACCCGCCGGCAAATGGCTTGAGGATCACGACGTATCGAAGGAAGATTTCAACCAGTATGGCGCGCGGCGCGGCAACGACAAAATTATGACGCGCGGCACATTCGCCAACATCCGCTTGAAGAACCAGCTGGTCCCCGGTGTCGAAGGCGGCGTCACCAAGTATCACAAGAGTGGCGAGGTTATGCCGATCTTCGATGCTGCGATGAAATACAAAGCCGATGGCGTGCCCTTGATTGTGCTGGCAGGAAAAGAATACGGCACCGGCTCGTCGCGCGACTGGGCGGCCAAGGGCAGCAATCTGCTTGGCGTGCGCGCGGTGATTGCGGAGAGCTTCGAGCGCATCCACCGCAACAACCTGGTCGGCATGGGCGTGTTGCCGATGCAGTTCCTGCCCGGCCAGAGCTGGGAGTCGTTGGGGCTGAAAGGCGACGAGACCTATAGCATCGCAGTCAGCGGCGAAATCCAGGCTCGGCAGACCATGACCGTGACCGCCACCCGCCCGGACGGCAGCGCATTCAGCTTCGAGGCGATTGCGCGGCTGGACACGCCGGTCGAGGTCAATTACTACAAGAATGGCGGCATCCTTCAGACGGTGCTGCGCGGCATGGCGAAAAGCTGAGCCGGTGGGCCGGTGGGCGATGAGCGGTAGGCGGTGAGCGGTAGGCAGTGGGTCGGTGTGCGGTAAGCGGTTGGCTGGCCGACACTCCACCGGCTCACCGCTTACCGTTTACCGCCCACCGGCCTGCCGCTCACCGCTTACCCAGCCTTCGGTGAGAGTTTTTTTCGAAAATTCGGGACGCTGCCGAGCATAGAGTCCGTATGCTGATGCCGCACAATGCGCACGGGCAATCACGCGCATGTCAATGGAGGAGCAAACGATGGCGGCAGATATTCAAATTCAGCAAAACGCAGCTGCGGCAAGCGGCGGCGACACTCTCGGCGCGGCGGTGTCGGTGCATCCGCAGGTGGTGGTGGGCAGCCGTGGCCGCAAAATTCAGTCCTACATTGCATTTGGGGTCGGCGGGGTCGGGCTGTTGATGGCGTTGATCGGGTGGCTGACCAGCAGCACCGAGCTTTTGTCGCTGTGCGGCGGCGGCCTGGCCGTTGCAGGCTTGGGACTCGGCGTCCTTGGCCTGGCCGATGCCGGCGGCACCATGGACGCCACAGTGACCATCCATGAGAATGGCATCCGCTACAACGACAAAAAGGGCGGCAAAGCCTGGCGTTGGGAGCAGGTGTCGCAGGTGTTTATCATGCTGCGCCGCTATCAGAACACCAACATCCTGCGGCGTGCATATCGCCTGCACAACGCTGACGGCGACAGCTTCTACTTCACCGACGAGGTGCGCGATGCGGAAGGCGCCTTTAACGCCATCCGTCAGCGCGCATATCCATCAATATTCGCGCGCGCGCTCGCGCAATATGAGGCTGGAGCGGACCTTCCGTTTGGCAAGGTTAGGGTCAACCGAATGAGCGGGCTTTCGATCGGCAAGAAAGTCTTTCGCTGGGACGAAATCACCGGCGCAAAAGTGTCCGGCGGCTATCTGTTCATCAGCAAGGCCGGGTTGGGCTGGCTGAACGATGGCGATGCGCTGGTGGCGGAAATCGCCAACGTCGAGTTGTTGATCCGCCTCATCGAGCAGCGGCTGGGCAAGCAGATTTAGCGCTGGTGCGGGATGCGGCACACGAACAGCCCCTCGGTCAGCCTGAAGCTGGTCACTGTGCCTTCGGCGTCGATCTCCGGCCGCAGCCACCAGGCCGCCGCGGCTGGCGCTTCGCGCAACATGCGCGCCAGCGTGCGTTCGGTGTCGGGCGGCGTTTTTTGCTGATTGATCCAGGTGGCGAAGTTCATCCGTTTGCTGAGCGTTTCCTGGTGCTCCACGACAAAGCCGTATTGTGCGAATGTGCGCAGCCACTCGCTTGCCGTCAGGCAATGCACATGGCTGGGATCGCGCAGGCGCTCAAGGCTGTCGACATACGGCGCCGCATCGTCCGGCGCGATGTTGTCGACAATCGCCAGCACGCCGCCGGGTTTGAGCACGCGCGCGCACTCGGCCGCAAAGCGATCGACCCGCGCAAAATGATGCGGCGCGATGCGGCAGGTGACCAGATCGAAGCTGAAGATGCGAAAGGGCAGCGCCATGGCGTCGGCCCGTTTGTAGTTCACGTTCGCCAGGCCGCGTTCGCGCGCCAGCCGCTCGGCAGTGCGAAGCATCTCGTGGGTGATGTCGCTGGCGACGACTTCGCGCACATGCGGCGCCAGCGCCAGCGCCATGTGGCCTGCGCCGGTGGCAACGTCGAGCGCGCGCCACTGGGGCTGAGGCTGCACAAGCTCCACCACGCGCGCCAGGCTTTCTCCGGCTGCGTGCGTGGCGCTCACGGCATACGCCGCCGCGTTCGGGCCAAATTGCTGGGTGACGAGATCTTGGTTTAGGTTCATCGCTGCTCTCCTGTGAATGGCTTGTGATCGTTGTGCCTGTCTGAATCGTGTCCAGCTTCGTCTCCGTCTCGGTCTCCGCATCGAATTCGAAACTGGAGACCGAAACGCAACAGCCGCTTTCCGAACATCAGCGCGCTTCGGCGGTCATCGGCATCCCGAATTTTGCATTTAGCGTGAGCACGGGATCGGGCGCCACCGGATGCCCGGGTTTCAGACGCAACGTGTAATGCTGCGCAACGGTCGCCAATATCAGCACCGCCTCCGTCAGCGCAAACTGGCTGCCGATGCACTGGCGCGGACCGGCGCCAAACGGAAGGTAGGCGCCTTTGGTCAATGCCGCGGCGTTGGCGGGTGCAAATCGCTCGGGCTTAAAGCTCAATGGATCGGACCAGTACTGCGCGCTGCGATGGATTGACCAGATTGGGATGTTGATGCCCGAGCCTCGCTTGATGATGTAGCCATTGACGTCGTCGTCGCCAATTGCGTCGCGGCCGGTCGCCCAAACCGGCGGATACAAGCGCATCGCTTCGTCAATGATTTGGCGGGTGTAGCCGAGCTTGGGCACATCCTCCATCGTTGCGGTGCGGCCGTCCAGCACGCTGGCGAGCTCGTCGTGCAGCGCCCGCTCAACCGCAGGGTGCTGCGACAACAAATAGAACGTCCACGTCAGCGCAGAGGAGGTCGTCTCATGACCGGCGGCGATCATGGTTTGCGACTCGCGGCGCACCTGCACATCGCTCATCGGCGCGCCGTCGTCGTCGCGGGCTTCAAGCAGCATCGAAAGCAAGTCGTCTTTATGGCCGTGGCGTTTACGCGCCGCGATCATGGCGTCAACTTTGTGGACGGCAACATCGCGCGCCCGGCGGGCCATGCGATTCCAACGGGTCGGCACCCAATCAGGCGGGCTGATATTGCGCATGCGATAGGCCAGATAGTGGTCGCCGTCGTCAAATGCCTGGCCGAGTGCGCTGGCGTCGCCCAGCAGATCTTCGCTGAACAGCGCCTGGCCGACGACGCGCAGCGTCAGCCGCGACATTTCTTTGTCGATCGGCAAGGCAGCGCCGGGCTTGGCATCCCAATCGCGCAGCATCGCTTGCGCCGCATCTGTGATGACGCTGCCAAAGCTGGCGATGCGCTGCTTGTGAAACATTGGCTGCATCAGCCGGCGCTGGCGCAGCCAAAAGTCGCCGTCGCTGGTGAACACATTGTCCTGACTGAAATAGCGGATGATGTTCATCGTGAACTGCGATTTGATGTAGTTGCGCGCGTTGTCTTGCAGAATGTGTTTCACATACTCGGGCTTGTAGACAAAGACCACGGGCGTGTTGAAGAAACGGCCCTGCACGATGTCGCCGTGCTCGCGGTGCAGCTTGTCAAAGAGCCCCAGCGCGTCGCTGCGAAAATGACCAAACAACCCGGTGATGAGATTTTGGCCGGCGGCGATGGGCGTTTCTTTTTGTGCAATTCCGGCGGGTGAATGGGGAGTGCTCATAGTTTTTGCATCAGCTCAATGCGGTTGCCAAACGGATCGTGGATGTGCGCGCGAGCGTATCCGTCCAGCGGCGCTTCGTCCGGCCCAAAGGCCACTGACTCCGCGTGGCATTGTGCTACGAGTTGGTCGAGATCGCTGACCAAAAAGGCGGGATGCGCCTTTTGCGCCGGGCGGAAGCCCGCGTCGACGCCCAAATGCAGTTGAAGCGCGCCAAGCGCAAACCAGACGCCGCCGCGCCCGGCCAGCGCTGGCGGCTTGGCGATTTCCGGCAGGCCCAGCAACCCGCCATAGAACGCGCGCGCGGCGTCTTCTTGCCCGGCGGGCATGGCGAGTTGGATGTGATCGAGCCCGATGATCATGGTTATGGGAATCGCAAGGTGTGACCACCCAAAAGGATGGCGATGCCAACATCCTACGCTGGTGACCTTCATATGTCCAATACCTGTTTCATTGAGTATTAAGACGTAAAATATATCAATGGAACTGCGTCATCTGCGCTATTTTGTGGCGGTTGCCGAGGAACTGCATTTTGGCCGCGCTGCCGCGCGTCTCAACATCGCCCAGCCGCCGCTCAGCCAGCAAATCCAGCAGCTTGAAAAAGAGCTGGCGATTACCCTGTTTACACGCACCCGCCGCAGCGTGGCGCTGACCGATGCCGGAAGCGCGTTCTTGCGGGAGGCGCGGCGCACGCTGGCGCAGGCTGAACAGGCCGTGCGCGCGGCTCAACGTGCCGCGCGCGGCGAAACAGGCCGCATTGTGGTCGGCTTTATCAGCTCCGCCACATACACGGTGTTTACCGATGTGCTGCGCTCGTTTGCGATGCGTTTTCCGGGCGTCGAGATGGTCCTTGAAGAGAGCACAACCGAGCAGCAGCTTCGCGCGCTCGCCGAAGGCCGCATCGACATCGGTTTTCTTCGCGCGCCGGTGGAAGCGGCCGGGCTGTCGCTTAGCACGCTGGTGCGCGAGCCGGTGATCGCCGCAGTGCCTGCGTTTCATCCGCTTGCGCGCGCGCAAAGCATCGCGCTCAAACAACTGGCCGCCGACGCCTTTATCTCGCTTCCGCGGCGCATGCTGCCCGGATTTCACGATTATCTGTTCGCCGCCTGCATACGCGCGGGTTTTGTGCCGCGCGTGGCGCATGAGGCGCATCAACTGCAAACGGTGATCAGCCTGGTGGCCGCCGGCATGGGTGTTGCGCTGGTGCCCGCATCGCTGCAAAAGGCGCAGCGCCGAGGCGTGCGTTATCTCGACATCGCCGGAACGCCGCTGCATGCTGAAATCGTAGTGGCGCATGTGCCCCACACGCTGACCGGCGCGCAAATCGCGTTTTTGAACCTTGTCAATGAAGTTTGAAACAGATGATTGTCAGAAGTCGTATGAAGAGCTGAAAGCCAAAGGCATCGTCTTCATGCAACCGCCCACCAAACGCGATTACAGCACTGAGGCACTGCTTACCGATGGATGCGGCAACTGGTTCAGTTTGACGAAGTACTAGGCCACACAAGCGCCAGCCGGCTGCGCACCCAACCGTCGAGCGAGGTGTACAAAAAGGTCTTGCCGTCAATGACGATCAGATCGGTGTGACCCAAGCCGATGTTGCCGGGCAGGTCAACGATGACCGGGTTGCCCGGAAATTTTTCCCATGGCCCGTCAATTTTGTCGGAGGCGCTGCGCGCAAGGCCGATGCCAAATTGCGTGTCGCCGTCGTCGCGCGCACTGGGGCCGCGAATGCCCTCATAGAATGCGTAATAGCGCGCACCCACCCGCATGACCTCCGCCGAACTCAGCGTGCGAAAGTCAAAGTAAGCGTTTTGCGCCGGGCCTTTGGCTTGTGTGTCGCCATAGACCGGCGCGCCGCTCAGGATCGGATTGGCGCGGCACAGCTTGAAGCGCTCAGCCTGAAGTTTGGGTGTGCCAACCATGCAGGCGAGATTGCCTGGGTTCTGCCCCTGTGCCATGAACACATGCACGCGTTTGTTCTCCACGATGAGGCCGGGCGGCCCGCCCAGCAGGCAGCCCACCCCTTCGTCAGTAAACGGATGCGCGCCCACGATTGATGCGCCGATGCAGGGCCCGGAACGCGGCTGCACGCCGGTGCCGGGCAGTTGTCGCGCTGCGCTCCAGATCAGCCCATCGCGCGAGCGGCGCAGAAAAACTCGCGCGCCATGTTCGTAAGCCATCCAGACACCGTCAGCAGGATGGTCTGGGTCGAATCCAATGCGCGGATACTGCTGCTGATTGATGTGATCGGCCGACTCGCTGCACGGACAACTTGTGCAGGGAATGAGACAGCGCTTCTCCATCAGCGTGAACGAACGCCCGCGATCCTGGCTTCTGTAAATCACCACGCAGCCGGGGAACGGCGCGGGCGCGCCGCACGAATCGACCACACCCGCGCCCGAATTGGCATGCACATACGACCATAGTTCGCCATTGCGCAATTGCACCGTTTCCGATTCGCCCATCGGCAAGCCGGTGTTGGTCACATCAATGACGAACGTGGCGCGGCGTTCCCAATAGTCGGCCAGGGTGGGCTGACCATTGCGTCCCGGCTGTTCATGGACAAAGCCGTGCGTGATTGCATCGGCCGCGCGCGCCTGCGGCGCAGCGAGCAGCACGGCCGCGCATAAGAGCGCGATCGGGAGCGCGCGCTGAGTGTTGCGACGCATGGCGGAGTCAGATGCGCATGCGTGTGATCAGGGCTCCGACGGCGATGGCCAGCCCAATCAGCGGCATGACGGAGCCGATCAATGATCCCGCGCCATACTGCAGCCTTCCGCTATCAGTGCCCGCCAGCGCAAGCACTGCCAGTAGGGGGCCGAGGATCACCATGCCGGCCCCAAGAACCAGGCTAATTGCGGCCACCAACCAAAAATTCTGGCCGCGCTTGCCCTTCATCACGCGTCGGATGACTTCGGCCACGCCCGCGCCAACCGCGCCGCCCACGACCGGCGCAAACAGAATGAAGCCGCCTACCGCGCGCATCACGATGCCGGCGATCACGCCACCGATGAGCGCGATCACGATGACCGGCAGGTAGTCGATCACGCTGGCGTTGTAAAACGTGGCGACGCGCGCTTTCACATAGTAGGGGCAAACATATCCGGTGGGCGTGCGCTTGGCGTCCTTGACGATCAGGGGACGGCTGCATTTTGCGCAGCGCAGGGTGGTCGGCGCCGGTGCGACGTAGTTTCCCGGGCAGTCGAATGGCGGCATCGCGGCGGGTGTCGGTGTGCTCATGATGGATTTGATCGTGTTTGCCGCCGATTGTACGGGGTGCGGCGACCCTCCGGCGGTGCCAGCTCCCCCGGAGGGTCGGCGCACTCTGCGATTCACATAACGCGGTTACCTCCGAATCGCCCCAACAGCGAATTGTGAATCGGACTGTTGCCCACCCCCATGAGCACCCAATCGAGCCGGCAATCGTGAGCACGCGGTGTTGTCAATCGCGCCACTCGAGCCATTGCCGGCATTCAAAAGGCAGTATGCTGTTTCAAACGTTTACTTCACGACGAGCGTGCGATGCATGCCATGCTCGGCATGCGACTTCGGCGGGCCTCCGCTGGATCCCATCAGATCGGGCACCGGGCAGATCAGCACATACGTACCCGGCGCGAGATCAATATCAACCCACAGACGCTCCCCCTCGCTGATCGGCGCGATACCGCCGACGATCTCAAACGGCGGCCGGCCGCCCGCAGGCGGACCGTCAGTCGCCATAGCCTTGAGCACATCGTCAGCGCTCACGCCTTCGTTGGGCTTTGCAATCAAGAACATGTGCCACTGTTTGCCACTATTGCGCACCTGCCATGTCTGCTTGCCGGCCTTGAGTTCGTCGGGCAGGATGAGCGCGAAGTCGTGCAGCTCGGCTGTCACGCTAGCCTCTGGTTCAAGCGTGCCGACAACGCTGTTCGTCGCAAATTCGCCATATACGCGCGGCGCATCCGGCGGCGGCGCTTCTTCAAAGTGATCTGTCGCATCCAACAGAAAAGTGCCGGACTTCAGGTCCATCACCAGACGCTCGGGTTTGCCAGGCAGCACAGGATCAAGCGTGCCAACGCTGCTGAGCAAGCCAAACACAGCGCCAAGGTCTTCTGGCGCCGCCTTCATCTGCGCGTACACCTGTGCTGCAGTCTTGTTCGGACGCAGACGCGAAAAGCCGATGCTCTTCGGTTTGTCGCTGGTGTTTGTCACGGTGACGGCCACAATCCCGCCCGGCATGGTTGACGGCACTTTGAATTTGGTGCCGTTGAATTCAATGGTGATCTCGGGAATTTTGGGCGCCGCATTCGGCTTCGGCATTGCACTCGGGGTTGGCCGGGATCCGCACGCAGCCAGCAACGCTGTCAGCCCAGCCAATAGTCCCAACATTCTTAAACGCTCACTATTTTTCTCGTTCATGATTCTCCTTATGATTTGATTACCGATCATCACAATCAGCGCGTTGCATCGCGCTGGTCGTCACACACCGCCATCGCGCACAGCATCGACGGCTGCGTGCGATGGCGATTGATCACAGTCTTTAGCTGGGGCCAGGCCATGGCCAACAAAATCAGCGCACATCCGAATGCGCCGATAGTGGTGAAGCGCTCGCCCACCCACAGTGCGCCGGCCAGCGCTCCCCAAACCGGCTCGGTGCAAAAAACCAAGGCCGTTTCGTTGGCGCTCACATGGCGCTGCGCCCAGGTTTGCCCAACCGTGGCAAGCGCAGCGGGCACGATGCCAAGGTAGAGCACGGGCCATAGCGTCTCTGCCGGAAGCGCGGGCAACGGTGTTGAATCGACCAGCGCCAGGACAGAGGCGCCCAGAATGCAGGGGATCAGCTGAAGCGTCACCAGCGCCGGCGCATTTATGTCGCCCGGGAGCAAGCCAGTCAGCACAATCTGCATCGCAAATGCCAGCGCGCTCAACATCAACCAAGCTTCGCCGGGGCCGATTTCAAGGGTAGCGCCCTGGCCCAGCAGGCATGTCAGACCGGCCAGAGATAGCGCCATGGGTATCCACTGTGGAAGCCCGCGCGGTGCACAGCGGGCGGCCAACATAAGAAGGGGCACAATCACGACATAGAGCGCCGTAATGAACGCCGCTGTGCCGGACGCCGTCGTCTGCAGCCCCAGCGTCTGCGAAAAAAAACCCATGAAGTCGACCAAGCCCGTTAGAAGAGCAAGCAGCAGCGCGCGCGTGTTGCATCGTGACCACAGCGCCGGCTCAAATAGAGTGCGCGCTGAAACCAGCACCATGGCAACTATCGCGACGCCAAACCGCAGCAACAAAAACGCGCCCACCGGATAACCAGCCGTAGCGTCCTTGATGATCGGGTAGGAAAAACCCCAAATCGCGGATATGCCAATCAGCGCGAGCATGGCTTGGTTGCGGGTGCGGGAGGGTTGTGCAGGCATCGCCTTTTGCGTGTTCATAGAGTCCGCGCCAGCTTATGAATTTGCCGCATGTATGGCGTGCCAAAGCACGATCCGATCGTGCCAACCTGAAAAAACAAAATCGCCGCAAGTCAAAAACTTGCGGCGATGCGCTTATGTGGAGCCAACAAAACTGCCGGCCTTAGTCCGTTCTGCCCCCGCTCCTCGGGTCCAGAACGATAAAGTCCAGCGTGCCGCGAAAGCGCTCGCCGGACGGCAATCCGCCGATATAGAGTGTGCTGTCAGAGATTCCTACCTTCGTGCTGAGTGCCGAGACCAGTGTGGCATCTGTCAACCCCGCTCCAAACAGCGACCAGCCATAGATCAGGCTGGCTGTGACAGGATTAGCGGGCGCCCGATAAGCGGGCGTCGTTTCAAACAGCCCCGTGAAGGGGAGTGCGGGCCGGACACCGATCGTCATGCCGGCGCCTTGCAAGTCGCTGTTCAGCGCCGCAGTCGTGATGAATCCGGCTCGTTGACCTGCTCCGACCGGCGTCAAATTGAGTGCGATGCTGCCGGGCGTGTCCGCATTGGACTCTTTCGGTTCATAGCGCAAGAGCGGTCCGCCTCCATCTGCGGCAAGTGTGCCTTTGACCGCGACCCAAAATGACTCCGTAATTTTCGCAGTGCCCCCCACATCGATGCCCAACTCGGTGCCGGCAGCGCCAATGTTGATACCTTCACAGATCAAATAACCGCCGTTGAAGTCTGCGATGCCCCGGCGCGTGTTTATGGTGACATCGCCGATCACTTTGCAGAGCGCCGACCTCGCCTCTGGCTTCGACTTCGGATCGTTGTCGTTGGCCAAACGCAGGCACGCTCTGACATAGCGGGCGTCTGATTGCCGTATGAGCGAGTTGAAATTGACAACCAAATACCACCAATGCCCGCGCCCACGCGTGCTCGGAGCGCCGTTTGTCTGCAATTTGAATGGGGCAAGCTCAGGCACCGTGCAAGCTCGATCATTGAAGCCGATCTTCGGCATTTGCAAAGGGTCGGTTTGGGCTAGACTGGGCGTGCCTGCAAGCCCAAGGCAACCACTCACAAGAACGGCACAAAATGACCTGCCAATTGTTGAGTGCATGGTGTCAATACCTTGCGCGCAGGTAGCGACGCTGGCAACATTATGCGACGGTTTGCGAAAACTCGACAGCGGATCTTGTGGCATGGACGCATTTACCCAATCGGTTGAAGCCGCACTGGAACAAATTTATCTGCCGGCGCAGTTGGGGCAGCGTTCGGCTTTGGCCGCGCCTTATTTTCTGGGACGTCACCTCCATGCAGGTGCGGTCACCACCGACGAGCGCGGCAGCGTTCTTGTCTCGTTGCTGCGGCAGGCCGCTGCCACGTTGCCGCATGATCAGCAGCGCGTCTTAAGCGTGGCGTATTTCGAGGCTGACAAACAGCCGCCATTGAATGAGATGCGCGCCGCCGCGCTGCATCGCTCATTGCGCACCTACTATCGCGATCGCACGGCTGCAGTGCAGGCGCTGGCCGATGCGCTGAGCCGCCTGGTGGTCCCGCCATTGCGCAATGAACAGCCGCGCGCCAAAGTTCTGGTTGAAAGGGCGGACGAAAGCGCCGCCGTGTTGGCAATCTTGCGGTCTGGCAAATCGATGGCGCTGACTGGGCCTGGTGGAGCAGGCAAGAGCGCGTTGGGGACCAACATCGCAAATACCTGGCCGGCTGAGCACCGCTTCTGGTTTACGGTGCGGCCGGGGTTTACGGACAACGCCAGCGCGCTGTTGTTTGGTGTATGCCACTGGTTACGGGAGCAAGGGGTCACCAGTGCCTGGCGGCAGTTGATCGCCAATGCGGGCAAAGACAAAGAAACACAGGCGTTTGACCAGATTCGGCCAATGTTGCGCCATGATCTGGACTCGCTACGTCAGCGCGCGCCCGGCGCGCCACATGCGCTGTTGGTCTGCATCGACGAAGTCGATTTGCTCGATCCGCAACACCTTGCTCACGACCGCGTGCTGGACCTGATCCGCGAAATGCGCGATTTGGTGTCGCTCCTGCTCATCGGCCAGAGTCTGGTGCTCGAAACAGATGCGCATGTGGTGCTGGGCGGTTTGTCGATCGATGGCGTTGCCGCGCTCTTGCATCAGAGTCGCGCTCCGTCGCTGACCGCTGGCGATCTGCAGCGGCTGACCGGCGCAACGCGCGGGTTGCCCGCCCTTGTGCAGCTATTCAGCTTGCTGCATCGGCTCGGCGAACCTGTTGAGCTTGCGTTGCGGCAGCTTGATGAGGGTTTGTCGACCGACGCGCTGTTCCAGCGCGTATGGTCCCGGCTGGAAGATGAGGACCGCCATCGGCTGATGCAGCTTGGAGTGTATGAGGGCGTTGCACCATGGGACGACCCCGATGACAAGCCCGACGCTGAGGCGTCGTCGCTTTCGCTATTGATGCGCAGCGGGTTGGTCGAACTCGGCGCTGATGGCGCGACCGTGGTGGCATTTGCCCGCCCGGCGATCGCGCGTCGCACGCCACCGGCTCTGCGACCGGCATTGCATACCCAAGCCGCTGTCGCACTGGAGCAACGCGGCGAGTACACGGCAGCGGCCAGGCACTACCTGCTCGCGCACCAACCATTCAAAGCCATCGCCTTGTGGAGCGAGCACCGGGCCGTCGAAACCGAACGCGGGCAGGCGGAATCGGCGCTGGCCGTGCTGCGCCAGATCGAGCCCGGCTCTCTGCGCAACGACGATGAGCGGCGCATGCTGGTTGTGCTGCGCGCGGAGCTGTATCGCATGACCGGCGCACTGACAGAAGGTCTGAATGATCTGTCGGCTATTACGTGGCCGCCCCTGCATCCGCTCACGCCATACGCCGAGTCGCTGCGCGGCGATCTGCATGAATTCACGGGCAACATCGATGCGTCGGCCGCCGCGTACGACACCGCGTTGCGCGCGCTAGCCGGACAGCGCGAGGCGCACGAAGTTGGTGTGCACAACCGGATTGGGTTTCTCAATTTGTATCGCGCGCGCGATATGCAGCGCGCCACGCAAGCGGCCCTGCAAGCGCGCTTTCGAGCGGAGAGCTTTCATGGCAAAGTGCTTGAAGAGCGCGGCGATTCTGCCGGCGCGCAGGAACGCTTCGCCACGGCGGGCAGCCTGCTCGATCAACTCGACCATGCCACGCCGGCGCGCGCTATGAATCAATCCGACCTGGGCCGCGTTGCGATGGTTCGCGGCGAACTGGACGCCGCCATCGAGAAAATGCGTGATGCCATTCGGCTGTATGAGCAAGTGGGCGATTGGGCGCGTCACGCGGTTGAGCACATCAATTTGTCGTTGGCGCTAAACGCCGCCGGCAGGCATGCCGAAGCGCTGCAGGCGGCGGAAGCGCGCCTGGTGTTTGCACAAGAGCGCAACGACGGCTACCTGGTGTCGGCCCTGGCCTGCAACGCCGCCGAGTCGCTTACGCATCTCAATCGGCTTGACGAGGCCGAGCGCTATATCGCGTTGGCGATGCGCGAGGAAGAGGCGTTTCATCAGCATTACATTTTGACGGTGCAGGGGCTGGTGCACTTCAGGCGACAGGCGCATGCGCGCGCCGAACAGTGTTGGAGCCAGGCGATTGAACTGGCGCAAAACAACGAAGATCCGTTTGGTGAAGCGCCAGCCTGGCGCTGGCGGGCAGTCAACTACGCCCAGCAGCACGACTATGCCAGGGCGCGTGAGGCGATGGCGGGCGCAATCGCGTTGTTTCGATCCATGGGCTCGTTGCACGAAGTGCTTCGATCAGAGTCGGAGATGGCTGCTTGGCCAGCCTTGTCATGACGGCTGTCTGGATCGACCCAGGAATTGTGTAAGTGGGCGCGTGAGATTGCGAACACTCCGGCTCTGCGCCCGCCTACAATGGCCGCATGCGGGTTGTTTTGCAGCGCGTGGCACAGGCATCGGTGACCGTTTCTGGAGACATTGTCGGCGCCATCGGACCGGGCGTGTTGCTATTGGCCGGCATCACGCAGACCGATAGCGAGGCCGATGTGCACAAAATGGCGCGCAAAATCGCCGCGCTGCGCATCTTCCCGGCATTGGATGGGCCATCGGGCTTTGACCGCTCGCTCATCGATGTGGGCGGGCAGGTGCTGTTGGTTTCGCAGTTCACGCTGTATGGCGATACAGGCGGCGGGCGTCGCCCGAGCTTTATTCAGGCCGCCCGCCCGGAACAATCCGCGCCGCTGATCGATGTGTTTGCCTCCAGCCTGTCCGCGCAGGGGCTTGTCGTCGCGCGCGGCGTGTTTGGCGCCGATATGCAGGTGTTGTTGATCAACGATGGGCCGGTGACGCTCATCCTTGACAGCACGGCATAGCCGCTGGCGGCCTATACGCGCGCGGAAAGACGTCGCGCCTCTTGATACAGCTCGGGCGTGTCAACATCGCGCAGCACGCTGTCGGTGTTTACTTGCAGCAGAGCGACGTCGCCGCTATGCGCTTCCAGCAGTTGTCGCATGGGTGCGCCGTCCGGCAGGGCGTGCGCTTGCGGCCAAAAGCGTCGCGCGATGAGCACTGGATGCCCGCGAATCGCGCCATAGCGCGGCGCAATGATGCCGCCGCAGCCCAGCGCATAGGCGCGCGTGAGGCGGCGCACGATTTCCGCCTGCAGCAGCGGCATGTCGCCCAGCATGATCAGCGCCGCGTCAGCGCCGAGCGCCGCCGCCGCCGCAAGCCCGGCTTTGATCGAAGACACCTGTTCGCCGGTTTGATAGCGCTCGTTGTGCGCAAAGGTCACATCTGCACCGGCCAGCGCAGCACGAATCTCGCCTGCCTGGTGGCCCGTCACGACAATGACGCTCGCCACGCCGCCCTCGCGCATGCGTTGCACAACGGTGCGCAGCACGCTGCCGCCGTCAAACGGCTGCAACAGCTTGTTTTCGCCGCCATAGCGCGATGATGTGCCGGCTGCCAACACTATGGCTGTGATCATGCGCCCAGCGCGTCGAGCACCTGACGCGCGCAGTCCTCCCATGAAAATCGCGACACGTTTTTCACGCCTTCTGACGCCAGCGTGGCGGCCAGCGTGTCATCGCTGAGGATGCTGTGCAATGCGCCGGTAAGCGCGCCGACATCCAGCGGATCGAAGGTCAGAGCCGCTTTGCCGGCGATCTCAGGCAATGACGAGGTGTTGCTGCAGAGCACGGGCACGCCGACTGACTGCGCCTCCAGCACCGGAAATCCAAAGCCTTCATACAGCGACGGAAAGACATAGGCGCGCGCCATGCGGATCAGCACGGACTTTTCTTCGTCGCTGATATAGCCGATCAACCGCACACTGTCGCCCGCGCCGAGGCGCTCCACCTCACCTTGCAGATCGACATGGCCCCAGCCCGGGCCGCCAGCCAGAACCAATTTGCATGTTCCTTTCGCCGCGCCGAGGGCCGCCCAGGCGCGGATGAGGCGGCGCAAGTTTTTCCGCGGATGCACCGTGCCGACATGGATCAAATAC
>JANMNW010000153.1:0-1685 GCA_031368515.1 Chloroflexota bacterium | reverse complement strand
ATGAAGGCGAGATTGTGACGTTGATCGGCAGCAACGGCGCCGGAAAGACCACCACGCTGCGCACGATTCAGGGCTTGCTGCGCCCGCGCGAAGGCTCGATCACGCTGCGTGGCGAAGAGCTGACCAAGCTGCCGGCGCATGAAGTCGTCACGCGCGGCATCAGCCAGTCGCCCGAAGGCCGATTGATCTTTAGCAAAATGACGGTGCGCGAAAACCTGGAGATGGGCGCGTATCAGCGCAAAGACCGCGAGAACATCAGCAAAGACATGGAGCATGTGTACTCGCTGTTTCCACGCCTGCGCGAACGTATGACCCAGCGCGGCGGCACGCTTTCGGGCGGTGAACAACAAATGCTCTCGATGGGGCGCGCGCTGATGGCGCGTCCGCGCATCATGCTGCTGGATGAGCCGTCCATGGGGCTTGCGCCGATTCTGGTGGACCAGATTTTTGACATCATTCGAACGCTCAACAAGGAAGGCACCACGATTCTGCTGGTCGAGCAGAATGCGCGCCTGGCGCTGAGCATCGCCAACCGCGGTTACGTTCTGGAAACGGGCGAGATCGTGTTGACTGGCGAAGGCAAGTCGCTGCTAACCAACCCCGAAGTGAAGGCGGCCTATCTGGGCGAGCGCGGACACTAGAACTCATCCTAAATATGTGGGCCCCACCTTTTCCGCCAACGTTTTCGGCTGACGGACAAGATGGAGTCCACATATTGGGATGAGTTCTAAAGCCAATCGCAAAATTCAGGCCCAGCGCCTTTCGCGGCGCTTCCGGGCTGGCATCTTTTGACGGATGATTCACACAGCTTTCGTTCATTCACGGGTGCGATAATGTGCTACTAGCAAAAAGCGAGGTGCATGATGAGTGAGGCGACAACTCCTGAAAAGAACGACGCAACCGAAAGCGCGCCTGCGGGCGATCCGATGGTTGAAAAAGTGCGCACGGCGTTGCGCGAGGTGTATGACCCGGAATTGGGCATGAGCGTGATCGAACTGGGGCTGATTCGAAAGATCGAAGCGCAACCGGAGCAGATCGACCTGACGATGATTTTGACCACGCCGTTTTGCCCATATGGACCGGCGATGGTTGAACAGGTCAAGCAGAAAGTTCAAGAAACGTCCGAGCGCGTGGCCAAGGTCACCATGGGGCTCGAAATGTGGGAACCCAGCATGATGGAAGACCAGGCCGCCGCCAACTGGGGCCTGTACTACTAGACGCGTAGGACTTTTTTCAGGAACCCGATTCGTGCCGCCATCGGCGGCACGAATCGGGTTCCTGCTTTTTTCCCCTCCGACGTTCGGCGCAGCGAGCTGCTGCGACTTTTGCCGCCGACGCGCAGCCTTCCGCCGCAAAACCGTGCGGCCATTGGCCGAGGCGTGTCGCGCCGGCTCTTTGCGTGCGCGACGCGTTCTGAAGTACGTCCGCAACAATGTCGCGAATGCTTATTTTTGCCGCGAATTTTCGGACTCCGATGGACCACACACCCACAAATCGCCGGACAACAACCGCAAGCCGCGCTGCTAGCATCGTCAATCGAACATTGGACTCCCGATTGGGAATTGAGGATGACATGCGCATACTGTTTCTCGGCACACACGGTCAATACAACATCGGCGACGAGCTTCTGCTGGAGACTTTTCTGGCCCAGCTTGGCGTGAAGAACCGCTATGCGGTGAATTCGT
>JANMNW010000151.1:0-12340 GCA_031368515.1 Chloroflexota bacterium | reverse complement strand
CTTTCTCGCCACGCTCGCGTGCGGCTTGCTTCTCGGCCAGTCCCCAGTTGTAGGCAAAACGCGCTGCGCCGGCGTGTCGCGCGCAAGCGCTACGCTGAATGTTGTTCAGCTCCAGCTCGGTCTTGAACGCCCGTTTCTGACTGCTCATTCGCCTGTTTGGTAAATTCGCTCCACACACTCGCGCACAGCATTGACGCGCTGTTTCGAGCTGCGGCGGCCGTAGATCCGCGCTGCCATCGATGTGATCACCGCCACAAAGTCATCAACCAACTCGTCGGCTGTGTCGCTTGCGTTGATCACCTCGATCTTGCGCCCTTGCGCCGCCAGCAGTCGCTCGATGTAGTGAAAGCCAAAGCGCGTCAGCCGATCTTTGTGCTCGACCACGATCGTGCCGACGGAGGTGTCGCTCAGGAGTTTGGCCAGCTTGGGCCGTTTGTCGTTCAAGCCGCTGGCGATCTCAAGCACTTCCTGGCTGATTCGCAACCCGCGCGCGGCTGCAAAATCGCGCAGCCGCTGCAATTGGCGCGTGGCATCGTCCTTCTGATCACTCCCGGACACGCGTGCATAGAGCGCAACGCCCGTAGGCTGCACTGGCGCATCGAGTTTGGGCTCGCGAATGACGAGCGTGCCTGTCGGCAGCTGATATCCATCGAGCATGCCGGACTGCCACATACGGTGGGCGGTCTTGTAGGTGACGTTGTTCCGACGTGCCCATTCGCTCAGTTTCATATGTCCTATTCTATATCAAAAGAGTATATATATAGTTAAAACATGAATCCGGTTAATACCCTCGGGACCTCCACCGCTTTTTGAACGGCCCGTCAGCCGCACAACCACGCCGGTCACGGTCACTTTTGCCATACTTGCCCCCTAAGCAACGCGCCACAGTTGGGCGCACCGGGAGTATGGCAAACGCGCACGGCCGATTTTCTCAAGCATTCTCAGCTGGCCGAAATCCCGTAGCGCTATTTTTTTACCTTGCGCAACACAGTAGCAGTCGCACGGTCATTCCTGCGTAATATCCTGACCAAGGATGCTTCGCGGCTGTTTGACACCGGGACGCGCGCCGAGATACACGTCAAAATCGTGGGCCAGCCGGGCCTTGTGGTGGCCAATCGCGTTTAGCCGCGCAAATGCGCGCCGGGCCGACGCGCTGGCCTCGCCAAGATTTTTGCGCGCGGCCAGCGCCTGCGCAAGGCCCAGTTCAGCCACGCCAATCAGCTCTGGCGCACCCATACGCTGGGCATGCGCGAGCGCGCGCTCATAGTCGCCAATGGCGCCGCGCGCGTCGCCCAACAGCAGGCGAATTTCACCGCTGCGCGCGTCGACCAGGCTCGCAAAGTATGGACCGTCAAACAACCCCAACAGTTCACGCAGCTGCTGCGCCTCGCGCACATGCCCCTGCGCTTCCTCCAGCCGCTCCTGACGCGCCGCCACGACGGCCAGCTCAACAAGCGGTTGAATGCGTTCCACGCGCAGCTGACATTGGGCCAGGCTTTCATTCAGCGCCGCGCGCGCAGTGGTGAAATTGCCCTGTGACGCGCGCGCGCGGCCGAGCATGGCCAGCATGGTGGCGCGAGACACCCAACCGCTGGCCGCCGCGGCTTCATCCCGCAGCAGCGCCGTGGCGAAGTGCGTTTCGGCCAGGGAAAAATCGCCGCGGCACCAGGCCACACACCCCAGAACATGATGCACCGCGGCGCAAGCGCCGGCATCGTCGTACTCATCGAGAAGCCCCCGCACAAGGTCCTGCGCTTCGGTCAGGCGTCCGCGAAAATGCATGATCCACGCGATCAGCGCTTGGGTCTGAATCACCCACTGGGTCTGGCCCAACGACTCGGCCAGCATCAGCGCAGTGCGCGCCGTTTCTTCAGCTTGCGCAAAATGGCCCGACAAAAGCTGTGTGGATGCCAGCACCGTGCGCGTGCGAAAGACATGCTCAAGCGCCTGACGGCTGAACGTCTCTGCGCGCTTTGCGCCCGCCGGCGATGACCACAGGTCATCCTCCTGCACAACCAGCTCGGACGCAGCGACCTCGCCACAGGCGGCCAAACACACAGCCAAGGTGCCCCGCGTCATGCGCGCAAGCTGGCGATCGTCCAGACCCAACGCCATTTCCACCGCATGCCACCCCAACACCGTCGCACCAGCCGCATCGTCGCGCGCCAAAGCCACCTGTGCCAGAAAATCGTAGGCCAGCGCAACATTACGGTGATCGTGTGATTCGCCCGCCATGCGCAGCAGTCGCCAACCCATAGCCGACGCTTCCGACACGCGGCCCAGGCGCAACAGCAACGTCGCCTGTTTTTGCAGCAGCGCCAAGTGCATCACCGTCCGCTCTTGAACGTACGTGGTGTCAAGGCATGCGCCAAGCAAGGTTGACGCCAATTGCCACAATCCCTGCGCATCCAGATAGACGTGCAATCCAAGCGTCAACCGCACAAGATCGGCGGCATGTCCATTTCTGCGCGCGCGTTGCGCGGCGGCCAGCGCGCCTTCAAACTCGGCTTTGACCCGCTCCAGATCGGCGCCATCGCCCTCAAGCACACCAGCATAGTGGCTGATCATGCGCGTCCAGTCGTCACGCTGTGTAAAACGGCCGCGCAGATAATCGGCCAGGGTTTGATGCATGGCATAGCGGTCGTCGTTGGCCACTTCGATCACGCCGAAGTTGACGAGTTCATCGCAGACCGCGGTGCTGGTCTGGCATACCGCAAGCAACGTGCTTTCCGAGAAGGTGTGCGGCTTGTGTACCAGCGTGCCCAATCCAGGCAACGCCTGCCGCGCTTCCGGGCTCAACGCATCCAGCGTCTCGCTCAGCACCGCGGATAGGCTGCGCTGCACCGGCTGCGCGCCATCCAGCACGGCGGATTTGTCCGCCAGCGAAAAGCGAAACAGCGATTCCTGCAATCGGCTCAGCGCGTCCCGCATGCGCCGCGGCTGCCCCGTAAACGCCGCCTCCTGCAAATACTGCCCAGCCAGCACGAGTGCGAGCGGCAAACCGCCCAATTGCACCGCCAGATGACGACAGGCTTCGGAATGCTTGGCCAAAACATCGGGCGCAAATGCCGCCAGCAGCTCCAAGCCATCGTCGTCGGGCAAGACCTCCAGGCGAAGCACAGACTTTCCCGCCAGACCGGCAGCCACTTCCGGGAAGCGGGTGGCGAACAAGATCGCGCTGTGCGGGCCGCCAATCTGCAGCGCAAGCGCGTCGCCGGCGGTCCACACATCGTCGAGCACAAATAGGATGCGGCGGTCGGCCAGCGCTCCGTGCAGCATGCGCGCCAAATCGAGCGTGGTGCGCATCGACAGAATGCGCTCATTCTCAATGCCCAGCGCGCGCGCCCAGGTTTGCAATTGCAGCGTCACATCCGGATCGCGCCCCAGGGCCGCCCACAAAATGCCGCCGCCAAAGCGCGCCGTCACATCCTGGTCATGCACCAATTGCTTCAGCAGCTCGGTCTTTCCCACGCCAGGCATGCCCACCACCCCGATCACGCGCGTGGCTGCGCCGGGCGCCTCATCGCGCAACGCCAAATGCAGCGCCCGGAGTTCGCCGGCGCGACCGACAAAGCGGCCGGTCCCCAGCAGCGGCAAAACGCTGGTCCATTCGAACGCCGCTTCACCGTGCGCCGCGGCCGCCGCCTGACCGGCAACAGTCGTGCGCGCAGAAAGCGCCGCGCCGGCCCGATCCAGCTCACGAATCGCGTCAATGAGAAGGTCGATGGCTTCAGCCGCCAGCCGGTAAAACGCGGCCGTGGACATGCCCAATTGCTGGGCGACATAGTTGTAGTTGCGGCCTTGCACAAACTGCATGTGCAAGGCCGTATGCCAGCGCCAGGCAGGATCGCTCAAGTCAAGCTCGCCGCCATTTGGCCGCAACCCGTTCAGCGCATCCTTAAGCACCTGCTGCAGCGCGCGGCCGCGGTCGCGCGGCGCAGATTCCGCCGCGCCAGCCGCGGCCATGTCCGCCATGTAACGCGCCACCACCCGCAATGCGCACAGCGGGTTCGACGCCAACGCCATAGGGTTGTCGATCTGCCCCAACGCGCGCCGCATCAACGAACGCGTCAACACCACGCCGGAGGGGGCAACCGCGCTTGCGGCAACCGCTTCGTTTGTCGATTTATTTGACATCGTCACCACGTTTCAACTGGAAACTGCGAAGGCGATGGGGAGTTGTCCCGGAACTTTCAGCCGCTGCGCGGGTGAGCATTCCGCTGATGCGATGTATTGCGATGAATCTTCATATTAGGCGCGAGCGCAAACAGTGTCAACCGCCTGCGACATACGACTAGCGGGCGCGCTGCAACAGGCCAATGCTGTAAAACTCGTACGATGCCGCGCGATCGGGGACATCGACCACATGCACTGTAAACCGGCACGGCAGGCCGTTGCCGGGACAGTGCGTGGTCCACCATGCGCGGTAGGCCCGCGCGTAGGCCTGGCGCAAACGCTCAATTTCGGCCTGATAGCCCAGCGGGTCGACCGTCGGATTGGGCTGCTTGGGCTGGCACCCAAAGACATGCATCTCAATAAAGTCGACCTCGGCGATGGATTGACAGATGCCGGCATCGCGCAGCCATTTCTCCCAGCACTGAAATACGAGCGGAATCTCGCGATCTGGATCCATCGTGACCAACTCGTCCAGACCCAACACGCCTTTGGCCGAATAGCCGCCGGTGAGCCCGGCGAAGTGGATGCGCAAATCGCCATCGGGTTCGCGCTCGGTGACAAGCGCGGAAAGCACCGGCGCGTCACCCTCGCTGTAGTAGGTCAATTTGCCGCGTCTCAAGACATTGAATGCCATGCGCCCAAGTATGGCACGCGCGCACAAAAGCGCCCGCGCCGCGTGCACGAGCAACCTGTCCTAAAATGCGGTTCTTTTGGCATGATCAACCCAGCATCTGGCCGCCAAACGCTCCACGCCGGCGTCGCGCTCACACAAACGGGCGTGCTTCGCGATGCCTCCATCGTGATCGACGGCGGACGCATAAGTGCCATCGAAGACGGGTTCAGCGCGCCAGCCAACGGCGAGGCAGTCATCGATGCCCGGGATGGCATCGTGACGCCCGGCCTGATCGACATCCAGGTCAATGGCGCGCTGGGTCACAGCTTTCAAGCGCATGACATCGCCCATTTTGACGAGGTGCTGGATTTTCATGTCAGCCGCGGCGCCACAACGATTTTGCCAACGCTGATCACCGCGCCGGAAGACACCTTGTGCGCAAGCTTGCGCGCGCTTGCGGCGGCGGTTGCGCGGGCGGGATTGCCCGGGATTCATCTGGAGGGGCCGTTCCTGGCGCCGGCAAAAAGCGGCGCGCACGATCCAGATGCGCTGCGCCTGCCGAATTCAGCGCTTTTGCAGCGGTTGCTTGACGCCGCCACGCATGACGGTGTTTGCACCATCCGCATGCTGACCCTTGCGCCGGAGCTGCCCGGCAGCACGGTGCTGATACAGGAACTTGCGCGGCGCGGCATCGTGGTGTGCGCCGGGCACTCCGCCGCCACCTACGACCAGATGCGGATAGCCGTCGACGCCGGGCTGTCGTTTGTCACCCATGCGGGCAACGCCAGCGACTGGCCGCATCGCGCGGAAAATGCGCTGGGATTCATGGGCAGCGAACCCGGCGTGGTCGGCGCATTTCTGGCGATCGACGCGTTGGCCGGGGCCGTGATCATGGATGGCTTTCACCAACACGCCGCACTACTCCAGCCGCTGCTGCGAGCCAAAGGCCGCGACCGCCTGTCGCTCACCTCAGACGCGTCCACGGTAGCGGGTTGCCCTCCCGGTGACTACGCCAGCGGCGGCATCTCGGCGCGCGTCGATGCGCGCGGATTTGCACGCAGCCTGCGCGGCGGCAACTGGCTGGCGGGCAGCACGATCACGCTGCGCGATGCGGTGCAAAATGCGGTACGCCTTTCAGGCTTGGCGTTCAGCGATGCCATCGCGCTGGCGACGGGCACACCCGCCCGCGTACTGGGGCTGGCCGACAAAGGCATGATCGCGCCGGGGGCCGTCGCGGATCTGCTGGTGTGGAGCCGCGCTCATGAACTTACTCTCGTGATCCGCGGCGGGCGGCGGGTCGCGCCCGCGCTCTAGGGCCAGATGCCGGCACGCGCTTGTCTCACAGCAGCGACGCCGAGTCGGCGTCCAGAAAAAGCCGCGCGTGAGAGCAGGTGCGCAGGATCGAGGCCGGACACGCCGGCGTAACGGGTCCGCGCAACGCCGTGCGCACAGCCTGAGCCTTGCGCTTCTCGGGCACAACCACGAACACGTGACGTGGTCGAAGCAGCGCAGGCACTGTCAACGACAAGGCCTGACGCGGCACATCCGCCATGGTCTTGAAATGACCCTCACCCACTTGCTGGCGCCGGCAGGCCTCGTCAAGATTCACCACATGTACCGTCGCTGATGTCTGAAAGTCAGCAGGCGGGTCGTTAAAGGCCAGATGCCCATTTTCGCCGATGCCCATCACGCAGGCCACCGGCTTGTGCTCTCGCAGCAGTTTTGAGTAGCGGTCGATCTCATCGGCCAAATTTTCGGCATCGCCATCGATGCCCAAAAAAGCGCGGGGCAAAACACGGTCGACAAGCTTTTCGCGGATATAGCGGCGAAAGCTGGCTGGATGCGACTCGGACATGCCGATGTACTCATCCATGTGAAAGAGCGTGATGCGGTCCCAAGCCAAGTCGTCGATCTGGCCCAGCGCCTGCATAAACGCGAGCTGCGAGTTGCCGGTGGCCACAATCAGCGAAGCTTCGCCACGGCGCTTAAGTTCATCACGCAGCGCCGGCGCAACGGCGGCGGCCGCCGCTTCGCCCAGAGCGCTGTTGCTTGGATAGGTATCGACAGTCAGTGCATCGACGCGCATCACCTACTCCAGTGATTTGTTCGCCGAATTGAGCTGCCCAGCCATCTCCACCACCTGCTCGCCGTTCTTCGTCACCCACGTGCCACACAAGCCGCCTTCCGGCGCTTCGTCGATTTCAACCAAGCTGCCATCGAAGCGATGCGCCGGGCTGTAAAACTTCCAGACCTGCTTGACATCGCCGTCGACGTAATGGCCGATCAGCGCGCGCCGAAAGCGATCGGATGTTGTGTTTGGCGGGCTGCCATGCACGACCGATCCGTGAAAGAACAACACATCGCCCGCGCGCATAATCATGGGTTTCACAACGGCGCCCTGCGGCAGCGGCACCGTGTTGTTGGTGAAGCTCTGCGTGCTGTCAGCCTCGACCGAGCATAACAACGGCCACTTATTGCTGCCAGGCACAAGCTGCAGGCAACCATTGGCCTCATCGCAATCGTCCAATGCCAGCCACGCGCCAACGCAAGAGCCGGGCGACACGCGCAAATACCAGTTATCCTGATGCAGTGCCTGGCCGCGCGATTTGGGCGGTTTGAAATACAGCATGGTCTGCGAAGCGTACGGCTCGCGCCCCAGCAAGCCGGTCAAAAACATCTTGAAGCGCTCGCTGAGCATCCAGCGCATCGTGTGATCGTCCCAGTGATGCATGTTGATCAAGCGCGGAAACTGGTAGAGCGGGTCATCGCCGATATAGGTGTGCGCTCCATAGTCGCCCGGCTTGGGCCCCTCGGCGCGCATGGCCATATAGTGATCGCGATAGAACGCCACTTCTTCAGGCGAGAACATCTGGCGCGCGATCGTGTAGCCGTCGTCGCGATATTGCTCAATATGCTCGTTTGAAACTTCAACCACAGTCAACCTCCTGAGCTAGTCCTCCGGCAATTCTTCCGGCTCAGACAGCGGCACTTGATACAACCCTGCGCCGCGCCGCCGTGGGAACGGCATCGTGGCCCCTTTGGACGGTGAATCGACATGCATGGCATCCAGCTTGGCTTCATCCATCACAATGCCGAGGCCAGGTGCATCGCTCAAAACAACGTAGCCGACCACAACCTTGTGGCTGTGAATCATGCCCTGATCCATGCCTGCGTCCACGACCTCCATCATGTTGTGGTTGGGCAAAGCTGCCGCAAGATGGCCCGAGTAGTTGGCCGGAGTACCCATCAGCGCCACCGGCAGATCAAACCCATATGCCATATCTGCGACCATCATCGCGCCGGTGATGCCGGTGGTGCCAACGCCGACCTGCACCACATCAACAGCTTCGTTGTCCATCAGCGCTAGATAGTCGCCGGGATCGTGCAAGTTTTCGCCGGTGGCCACAGCTGCGCGCACGCTTTGCGACACTTTGCGCAATCCGCGATAGTCCCAGCGGCGAGCTGGCTCCTCGACCCACGTCAAATCAAATGTCTGCTCAATCGCCTGGATCTGTCGAATAGCCTGCTTAGGCGACCAGTACTCGTTCGAGTCGATCATCAACTCCGGCCGCTTGCCGCTGGTGGCCAGCGCATCGCGCATGAGTTCGATGCGCCGCAAATCATCGTCGATGTTCAGGCCGACTTTGATTTTGGCCGCCGAAACGCCCTGCCCGGCCATGCGTGAGTAAAACGCCTTTAGCTCGTAGTCAGACAGGTTTAGGCCAATGTCGCTGGCATAAGCGCGAGCGCGGCGTGACGACGCGCCGAGTGTGCGCCAAAGCGGTTCGTTGTTGGCTTTGGCTTTGAGGTCCCAGAGCGCAACATCGATCGCGGAGATGGCCCCGGTGATCATGCCGCGGTTGCCGCCCTTGAAAACATGATAGACCATGCGCTTCCACAAGCCGCGCACGCCGCGTGGGTCGCGGCCCGAGACGTGCGCGTCGACAAGCCCGCTGATGGCGCCCTGCATGCCAGGCCCGCTGAATGACAGTCCGGTTAGGCCCGCATCCGTGTCGAGATACACCGCCATCATCCCAAGGTGCGTGCAGCCATTCGGCCCGTTGGCATCGCCCAGCGGGCGAGTCAACGCGACCTCATACGGTTTAAAGCGAACGCCAGTGACTTTCATATTGCTTCCCGAAAGTGTATTGCAGATTGTGAATAAGCCAAATCGTTCAGGCCCGCGTTTATTATTCACCCATGCCACGGGCTATTTCCTATTCCATACTTGCGCCGGCTTGTTTCGTGCTGGCGGCGTGCGGTCCAGCGACACCCCTTCCGACGCCTGTGGCGACCGCGGCGGCATCAGTCGCCACAGTCACGCCGATTGCCACAGCTCAAGCGGCGAACGACGCGCTATTCGCCTCTGAAAGCGTGGTGGCGGGCGGAACAACCATTGAATATGCAGTTAGCGTGCCCGCTGGCTTTGATCCCCAAAAACCATATCCGGTGCTGCTGGCGATGCCGCCGGGCGGCCAGGACAAAACGTTAACCGGCCAGGTTATGGCCGAGGTTTGGGTGACCGAAGCGCGCAAACGCGGATGGGTGGTGATCAGCCCGGTCGCGCCCGGAGGTGTGCTGTTCTTTGAGGGCGCGGAGGAGTTGGTGCCAGAGTTTTTGCGCATGACAAGCGTTCGTTATCAGCCCCAGGGTGGCCGGTATGTGTTGGCGGGCATCAGCAACGGCGGCATCAGCGCCTTTCGCATCGCCGGGCGCAACCCGGAACTGTTCCACTCGCTTACCGTGCTGCCCGGTTTCCCGATCACCAGCGATGACGAAGCCGCGCTGGGTAGGCTGATCGCCATGCCAGTCACGATTTTTGTGGGGGAGCAAGACAGCAGTTGGGTGAAAGCGGCGCGGCAAACCACCGCTGCGCTGAACGGGCTCAACGGCAGGGTGACGCTAAACGTGCTAACCGGCGAAGGTCATGTGCTGCGCGGCTTGTCCAGCAGCGTGTTGTTCGACGCGATTGCACTGCGCTGAACAACTTGGGCTCCACCTCAAGGTAGGCCCCATCTTAAGGTGTAGGCCACCTCAACGTGGGCATGCGCGAGAAGTTGAGAGGAAGTGTCAGGTTGAACTGTATTGCGTCAGCGCGCCGCCGCTCGAACGATCTGGCCCACCGCCCCGCGCCCAATCGGCAACAACTGTTCCGGAAACCAGCGGCAAGCCTCGTCCGGGCCATAGCCGCCTTGCGCTTTCGCCCAATCGCTGGCGCAGTAGCCGATGAGGCCATTGGCATAGCCAACCACACAGCCGCGCTCGGGCAGCACGAGCCGTTTGAAATTCAGCGCGATGTCGCTGTAGGGCTCCAGCGGCACCGCCAGCAGTCGCACATCGTTGATCGCAGCCGTCCACATCGTCAACGGCTGCTTACGCGGCAGCCTCCGGGTCAAAATCGCCGCGCGCAGCTCGGCCGACCAACGCATGAATGACAACGCAAAGCCTTGCTCCGCAATGTCACCTGACGCGCGCGCCTTATCCAGGCGGTCTTGAAATTGCGCAAGCAGTGCGTCAAGCTGCTTCAGCGACGGCGCGCGATCAAGCGGCAACGCTGTCTCAACGTCCGTCGACCGCAGCCGCACAGCCCGCGAAGATTCGGCTGTTTTGAGCGCGCGCAACGCCGCATCGGACAAGCGCCGTCCCATAGCGGCCACATCGGCAAAAGTGCCGTTGCCCCAACCGCGCTTGAGATCCACGCTGGGATTGACATCGCCGCACGCGCCTTGCAGATACAGCCCGATGCCGCCGGTCGCCGCAGCAAGCCTGCGCGACACCTCGCCTGGCACATCGCCCGAAAGTTTCAGATTGCCATGGCTGAGCGTTACCGGATGCACCGCGAAGTTTGCGACGGTGGCGATTGAGCCTCCGCGCACGCCATCGACACCCAGCACAAGCAGCTCGGTGTCGATCGGCCGGCTATGATCCTGCCGGTTATAGCTAATGCCGGCCACTTGCGTCGATGCGATGCGCAATCGCGCTTCCCGCAACTTGCGTGGCAGGGCCGCAGCCACCGCCACGATCTTTTCTCTGGCGCGCCCCCACCACGACACATCCAGGTGTCCCAGCACGCCGCGAAACGGCATGGTCGCCGGCGCCGAATGTGTATGTGAACATGCCAGCAGCACTGCATGCGCCGGAATTCCGGCCGCCGCGCCGATGCGCGCGCGCAAGTCGGCGGCGTCGCGCGTGGTCATGCCGATGACGTCGAGCGTGATGATCATCAGCGCCTGCGCGCCATCGCGCAACAGCAGCGCCCGCGCCATCAAGGCGTCGTGCTGACCGTCCGACGGCGAGACCCGCAGCGCAAAGCCGCTCAGCCAGCTGCCAACCGGCGGCTGCAGATCAACTTCGGCGGCCGCGGCCCGAAATCCGCTCATGCCGGAATCTCCGACGCCTGCGTGAGAACTTTTTCAATCGCGTCGGCAATGCCCCGCATCGCGCCGGCATCGGCCAGCAACAGCGTGTGCGAAAGCCAGATCGTTTCGGCGCAAGCACGCTCGGCCACCGGGCAATGCACGCTGGAATAATCTAGCGCAACGCCGGGGTTGGCGCGCGTCACGCGCCCGCCCACAGCTGGATCGTGGATGTTTTGAAACACGCCCATCTTGTAGGCCGGGCGCAGATAGCCCGGGGATGCCGGCACGCCTTCGGCGTCCAGCGCCCTGATAAAGCGCTCGCGCGACACTCCCAACAGTTCGCTGTTCAGCCGAAACGTGTACAGGTGATAGGGCCGGCGCGTGATGCGCGCATCTTCTGTCAGCGTGTCGATGGCCGGCATCTCAGCCAGTCGCTCGGTGAGATAGGCGCCATTGCGCTCGCGCCGCAGCGTGTGCGCCTCAAGGCGCGAAAGCTGGCCAAGCAGGATCGCCGCCTGAAACTCCGTCAGGCGCAAATTCGAACCGAGATTGGCGTGGTCATACCAGGCGCCATCCAACGTGCGGCCGCAATTGGTGATACTGCGGCATCGTTCAGCCAGCGTCTGGTCATCGGTCAGAATAATGCCGCCCTCGGCGCTGGCAATGTTCTTCGACACCTGAAAGCTAAAGACACCGCCCAGCCCGATCGCGCCGGTGCCTTTGCCTTTCCACTTGCCACCCCACGAATGACAGGCATCTTCAAGAATCATCACGTTGTGCGCCCGGCCAATTTCCAAAAAGCGATCCATGTCCACGATACGCCCGCCAAAATGCACCGGCATCATGGCTTTGGTGCGCGATGAGATGCGTTTGAGCGCCGCTTCGGGATCCATGCTCCACGTGCCAGGCTCAATATCGGCAAACACCGGAATCGCACCCACGCGCAGCACCGCGCTAGCCGTGGCGATGAACGTGTACGGCGGCACGATCACCTCGTCGCCCGGCCCGATGCCGACAGCTTCGAGCAGCGTTTCGAGCGCGGTGGTGCCGCTCGAAGCGGTCACGCCATAACGCGCGTCTTGAAACCTGGCGAATTCGGCTTCAAAGCGCTTGACGCGCTCGCCATACCACCACTTGCCCGACTCAAGCACGTCCATCACGCCGGCGCGCTCGCTGTCGTCCCAAATCGGCC
>JANMNW010000112.1:0-3870 GCA_031368515.1 Chloroflexota bacterium | reverse complement strand
CAACAACTACTCATGGGTGAGCTTCGCTAAGTGCTCGACAGGCGGCCTTAAACCAACTGTCAAAACCTATCAGCGGTTATTTCCCAAACAGGCTCTAAGAGTTTTCATCTCTTTAAGAGATGAAAACTCTTAAAGTTTTCTCCCGGTGCTGGTCTACGTACGTCGCCTTGAGCGTCGAATTGACAAAATCAATCCTGCACCTAGAATCACATCCTTGCACACGTGTGCAGGTGCGAAAATTACATAAAGTGCTACCAGCATTGACGAGGAATCATGATATTTGTCGGCAACGCTCCCTGTTCATGGGGCACGCTCGAATTCGAAGGCGAACAGACAGGCAGGCTCACGCACACCCGCATGCTCGATGAGCTGGTTGAGGCCGGATACACCGGAACTGAACTGGGCGATTGGGGCTTTATGCCGTCCGATCCGTCCGCGCTGCGTCATGCGCTTCAATCGCGCGCGTTGACCATAACGGGCGCATTTGTGCCGGTCAACTTTCGCGATGCCGGTGCGCATGCCCACGGCGAAGCGACGGCCGTGCGAACAGGGGCGCTTTTGGCCGCAGCAGCCAACCCGGCCACGCCACCGTTTCTCGTGCTGGCAGACGACAACTGCAAAGACCCACAGCGCACTCAGCATGCCAGCCGTGTCACGTCAGACATGATGCTCGGTGATGGTGACTGGACGATCTTTGCCGACGGTGTCAACCGCATTGCGCAAGCGGTCAGACGCGAGACCGGATTGCGCAGCGTGTTTCATCATCATGGCGGCGGTTTTGTCGAAACCCCCGCCGAGGTTGAGCGCCTGCTTGCGCTGACCGACCCCGGCGTTGTGGGGCTCGTTTTTGACACCGGCCACTACGTGTTCGGCGCCGGCGCGCAGAGCGCGGCAGGGCTTGTCGCCGCCATGGACCGCTGGGCGTCGCGCATTTGGTATGTGCACTTGAAGGATTGCTCGGCCGAGCTGCTGGCGCAGTCGGCGCGGGAAGGCTGGGACTATCACACAGCGATTGGACATGGCGTCTTCTGCGAGCTGGGTCGGGGCGCTGTGCCATTTCCCGATGTGAAGCGCTGGCTCGACAAAACGGGCTATGCTGGTTTTGTGACGGTCGAGCAGGACATTTTGCCCGGCATGGGCGCACCCAAGGAAAGCGCCCGGCGCAATCGCGACTATCTCAGATCCATCGGCTTGTAGATTACTCGGCGTTGCCGTGCGCCGTTTGGCAATGTCTGTCCCGACAACATTCACAACACGCACATCTCTATGAAAACACTACAGATTGGCCTCCTCGGCGCCGGGCGCATCGGCATGGTGCATGCATCGACGATTGCACAGCGTGTGAGCGCAGCCTCGCTCGCTGCCGTGGCTGACGTCAATGCCGCCGCCGCTCACGCTTGCGCTGCCAAGTTCGGCATCGCCAAAGCCGGCGCTGACCCGCTGGCTGTGATCAATGATCCCGGCATCGATGCTGTGTTGGTCTGCACGTCTACCGACACGCATGCGGGCTTGATCGAGGCCGCAGCGCGCGCGGGCAAACAGATTTTCTGCGAGAAACCCATCGCCATGACGATGGACGAAACGGACCGCGCGATCGACGCGGCCGAAAGAGCGCGCGTCAAACTGCAGATTGGATTCAATCGGCGTTTCGACGCCAATTACGCGCGGGCGCGCCAGGCGGTCGTCTCCGGCGAAATTGGCACGCCGCACATTCTGCACATTGTCAGTCGCGACCCGGCGCCGCCACCGATCGCTTACGTAAAAGTATCCGGCGGCATTTTTGTCGACATGGCCATTCATGACTTTGACATGGCGCGTTTTCTGACCGCCAGTGAAGCGATCGAAGTGTATGTGCAGGCCGGCGTGATGGTCGATCCGGCCATTGGCGACGCCGGTGATGTGGACACGGCCGTGACGCTGCTACGCTTTGCCAATGGCGTGATCGCCACGATTGATAACAGCCGAAAGGCGGTGTATGGCTATGATCAGCGCGTGGAGTTTTTTGGCAGCGCCGGCGCGGTTAGCACAGCCAACAACTATGCCAATTCAGCCGTGCTGAGCACCGCAGACAACGTTCGGCGCGATCTGCCGCTTAACTTTTTCATGCATCGCTATGTCGAAGCCTATGCCTCGGAAATCGAGGCGTTTGTGAACGCCATTGTGAACGACACGCCCACGCCGGTTACGGGTCATGATGGCCGCGCGGCGTTTGTGCTCGGGCTCGCCGCAAAACGCAGCTGGGCTGAGCGCAAGCCAATTGCGCTGTAGCGGTGGACGGTGAACTGTGAACAGCAGGCTGTTCATAGTCCACCGGCTTCTGCCTTCTAAGTTAATCCACCAGGAACGTTTCAAACTGCCACACGTCCTCGTCGTGCGGGCGGGGCTTGCCAAAACGCTCGAACATGTCGTTCCAGTTTTTGAGCGGCGTCCAATCGGTATGCATGGACGGGGTGGGGCCGAGATAGGGCGCCGCCACATCCAGCACCTCGCGATGCGGCAGCATATCCGGCACGCAGAAGCCGCGGCGCGGATTGCGAATCATCCATGACACTGCGCCGAGAATCGACGCCGCAACTTGCAGCGTGGTCGCATTTTGATGCGGAACCAGCTTGCGCGCTTCGTGAATGTCCATCTGGGAGCCGACCCACCAGCCATTCAGGTCGTGGCCGAGCAACAGCACGCCGAGCTCGTCGCGCCCGCTGATGATCTCGTCGTTCATGATGCGCACTTTGGGCTGCAGCGTGTAGCCGCTCATCTTAAACTCGAGCAGCGAAGCGATCGCCGCATCGGTGGGGTGATAGGCATAGTGAACGGTAGGGCGATAAACCGGCTCGCCGTCGCGCCAAACGGTAAGGTGGTCGCTGATGGTGAATGCTTCGCCGTGGCGCACGACCATGCCAAAAATGTCGCCGCCGGGCACCCACGAGCGCACCAGCGTGTTCATGCCCATCTGCGACAGGCAGATCTGATTGCCCGGGCCGTAGGTGTGTTTCTGCGCACCGCGCGGCAGGCGGCGCTCGTGCGTGCCCCAGCCCATTTCAGCCGGTGCGATGCCTTCCTCGCGAAGGCCCTCAACCGACCACGTATTGACAAATTCGCCAACTTCCTTGGGACGGCTGCTGATCTGAGTGTCGCGCTCAGATATGTGAATGACTTTGACGCCGGCGGTCATGGCCAGGCGCGGGTAGTCGCCATCTTCGAGCAATTTCTCCAGCATGTCTTCGCGCTCGCGGCGCGTGCGGCGGCGCAGGATGGCGTTAGCGATGTCTTCCAGCCCGGCTTTGACCCAGTGGCTCACCAGCCCCGGGTTTGCGCCATGCTCAACGATAAACGTCGACCACTCGCCCGGCCACTTGGCCGCCTGTTTGCGCAGCGCCATGTGGCGAACGTAGAGCGTGCGGTCCGTCGGATGCTGGTCGGGCGCGCCCGAATACGGGTCCCACAGTTCAACCGAGGTGTTGATGTAGTTGACATCGTTGTCGTGACACCAGCGCATGAGCGCCAGCGTTTCGATGTTCCAGGCCAGATCGATCAGGATGTCGCCTGGGCCCAGGTATTTCGAAAGAAGCTGAGCGTAGTTGCCAATAGTGATGTAGTCCTGAACGTAATTGGCGCCTGAGGCGATCGTCTCTGGGATCATGTGGCGCAGATCCTCAAAGTCCATCACGGTCAGCTTTGAGAAGTCCATGTCAAAGTGTCGCAACACTAGCGGCTGAAAGCAGCGTGACACCGAGCCACAGCCGAGAATGAGGATGCGACCGCCAAAGGTGATCTTCGTTGTCATAGGTTCGCTATTATGACAGGGAAAGGGGGTGCATTTTTTAAAAGGGGCGAAACTTTAGGGCATGACAGACAATGACCTGAAGGCAA
>JANMNW010000065.1:0-2112 GCA_031368515.1 Chloroflexota bacterium | reverse complement strand
CGCCAGCGGGCCGACCAGCCGCCCGGCAACTCTTCCACCGGCGCCGCCGCAAAGTCAAGCGTGGGCGCGATCTGTGTGGCGACGGGTTCACCGGCAAAATCGGCGTTGGCATAGAACGCGCCCAGCAATCCGGGCGAGGTGCCATCCGGCGTGGTCAGCGCGCTTGCAGGAATCACCGGCAGCGGGTGATCGCCGTGCGAGCCTTGCGCAAATCGCACCCGCACGCCATCGCCGGCGGCGCGCGCGATCGCTTCGAGCGGCGTTTGATAGTCGTCCGGCTTAACGTAGGTCGACCCTTCCGGACCGGTGATGACATTAAGGCCGGCGCAGCCGATCACTGCCAGCGTGCGCAAGCGCGCTTTGTCGAGCGGCAACAGCACATCGCGATTCTTGAGCAACACGATGCTCTGCTCGCCTGCCCGCTGCGCCAATGCCTTATGCGCAGCGGTGCTGACTGGCTTGGTCTTCTCCAGCGCACCGACCGGCTGTTCATACAACCCCGATGCAAATACCGCGAAGAGCGTGCGCTGCGCCGCTTGTTCCAAGCGCGCGCCAGAAACGCGCCCGTCGCCAAAAGCCTCGCGCGGAAAGTTCGGATACAACGTGGTGCTGTCGATGCCGGCGTTAAAGCCGGCCACCGGATCTTCGCCCGCCAGAAAATCGGACAGCATGAAACCGTGCCACCCAGTCTCGGCGCGTAGGCCATCCATGAGCGCGGCGTTTTCGCACGCATAAGTGCCGTTGATGCGCGGATAGGCGCCCATGATTGAGAGCGCCGCGCCGCGTTCGATGGCGTAGTAGAACGGCGCGTGGTAGCGCTCGTGCAGCGCACGCTCGGAGACACGCACAAACAGCGTGTTGCGATTGCTCTCCTGGTTGTAAGCGCTGAAATGCTTAAGATTCGTGATCAGGTGCTGGTCCTGCATGCCGCGCGAGACGCGTTCGCCGATCACGCCATTGAGCAACGGATCTTCGCCATAGCCTTCAGGCAAACGGCCGCTGTTGCCGCGCCTTTCCACATCCACCGTCGGTCCAAGAATGACCGACCAGCCATGCGCGCGCGCTTCTTCACCGATGGCCGCGCCGTAGTCGTAAGCCAGGTTGCTGTTGAAAGTCGCCGCCAGCGCCAGCGGAATGGGAAAGGCGGTCACGCCCGTATCGCCACGCAACCCGCCCGATGCGTCGACTTTTTCAAGCGATGGTATGTGCAAGTGTGCCAGCGCGTCGGACTTGCCCATCACCAGATTGACCTTGTCCTCAAAGGTCATCGCACCCAGCAACAGCTCGGCACGCTCAAGCGCGGCCAGCGTGGCATTTGCCCAAGGTTCAGCGCGCGTATCTACGGATACGTTGAGAGAAGACATGCGGCGAGTATAGGGCCGCGTTTATCTCACACCAGTATGCGTAAGGGTTTCATAGACCAGATTCCAATCGGTTCTGGATGCGGTCGGCCGAACTTGAGTCAAGATCAGCTGTTCGGTGTTGGGCAAAGCGATACCGGCGCGATTGTGATAGTGGTTGTAGCCGATCTCCCACGAGTCATAGCGATCGACGCTCGGGGTGCTGTTGGCGCACACGCCTTGCATGTCGCCGCTCAGAAATTGCGTCGCCAGCAGTTCCAGCGCCGCCGTGAAGCGCGCAGTCTCAGCTGTGTACAGATCGACGCCTTGATGCCAGGCAATTTCAGCCGCATGCAGCGCCGATCCAAGCCCAAACTGGGCGTGATGCCCGTTGTCGCGGCAGGTCTCCTGCTGCAGCCCATCGACCCATTTGATTGGGTTGCTCCAAAACGCCTGCACATTGCCACCGTCTCCGTCGATGCGCGGCGCAACGCCTTGCGAGGTCAGATAGAAATAGGCCGGAACCCGCGCCTTCCAGCGGGCGATGCCGGCGTCGAACTCGGCCTCGTCTTCGTTGAAGACGGCAATAGATAACATCGCCTCGATCTGGGTCAGATCGACATTGCCATTCCACGAACTGGCTTTGTTCAGCTGCGGATAAAACGCCCGCTTGAACATGGCCTGCAGATTTGCGATGTCCGCCGGCGCCCAACCTGGATAGGTACGCATGATTTCGGCGGCGGCAGCAAAGACTGCGCCGATCCAGCCCGCC
>JANMNW010000372.1:0-2022 GCA_031368515.1 Chloroflexota bacterium | reverse complement strand
GCAGCTTCATGATCAGCCCCATGTCGCCGCTGAATTTGACCTTGCCCGTCATAAATGCCTTCATCGGGTCAAGTTCGCCACGCGAGATGGCCAGCCAGTCGCTGGCCGCGACATTGATGGTCGCGGTCGGGCTTTCAACCTGGCCCGCGCGAGCCTCGGCTTTGCCGTCATCGATCGCGAGCACATAGCTGCCGCCGCCCTCGCCCGAGGCGTTCAACTGGATCGTCGCCGTCACGCCGCGCGCGGCATCCGGATTGAATGATGCGGCCATGCCTTTCATCACATTTTCTAGTTCTGACATTGCTCCTCGCTTTTTTCAAACGGCATTGCGACAGTAGACAGCCAAACGCCCGCTGCGTGCCGCTGTCGCAGTTGGCGTGCGAGTATACAGTTCGATGCGATAATCACGCACCGATGCGGAGCTGATATGTCACGGCGCAGAAGACGATTGCCGCTCACGGTCGTGGCAGGCCGCATTGCCGCGGTGCTGATCGCGGCGCTGGCGATTTACACCGCGCTGACCGCCTTGAATTTTGCGGTCAACCAGGACTATCTGCCGGAGAACACTGTCGCGGCCGACATCGACATCGGCGGGTTGACGCTGGACGAGGCCATCACAAGCACCGCACAAACGCTGGCCAACACCGTGACGGTACGTTATCAAGGCGCTGTCGTCGTTCTGGAGCCGGCGGCCATCGGCGCGCGGCTGGACGAGGCCGCCCTGCGCGCGCCCTTGGAAGCCGAATTGGCCGAGCGCGCCACGTTGGCAGCGTTTCGCGACCGCCTGTTGCGCCGCCCGCGCCCCCCCATTCAGCTGCAGGCGATCATGCACGTGGATGAGGCCCGTCTGCGCGCATTTTTGCTTGCGCTCAAGCAAAAACATGATCTGCCAGCCGCGCCGCCGCAGCTCGATCCGGCCACATTGCAGCGCAACGCGGGCGCTGCGGGCGTTGCGCTCAATCTCGAAGAGGCGCAACAACAAACCATCTCGGCGTTGTCGACGGGCTTGACGCGCACGGTCGAGCTGTTGCCCGACAGCGTGCCGGCTGACGCCCTATCGCTGCGCATGATCGAACAGATCGTGCGCGACAAGGTGGCGGCATTTTCGAACGCGCCACGGGTGGCCGGCGTCTATATCAAAGACCTGCGCACCGGCGACGAGCTGTCGATCAACGGCGAAGTGGCTTTCTCCGCGCAAGGCTGGCTACGCTGGGCCATCGCGCTCGAAGCCGCGCGCACCTCGGACGGCGCCGCAGTCGACAATGACGGAAACGACATAAACGTTGCGCTGACGCGCATCGGCAACGGCGATGCCCAGGCGGGCGCCGAGCAAGTCACTGCCATGCTGCATGAGGCGGGCCTGGTCAATACGTTCTTGGCGCAGGCCTATGGCCTCGCCATCCGTCCACCCAGCATCGTCACACCAGCCAACGCGCGCGGCGACGTGACCGCCAATCCGGATCCAAGCGCGCAAAGCACGCCTGCCGAAATCGGACTACTGCTTGAAATGCTCGAGCAGTGCCGGCTCAACTCTGGCGCGCTGGTCCTGCTCCATCCAGGCTTGCTGACGCCTCAGAAATGCGGCGCGCTGCTAAATGCCTTTGGCCAGGTGCGCATCGCGGGGATGATCGACGCGGCCAGCCCGGGTGCGACCGTGATTCAACGGCAGTCGTGGGACGCCAGAACCCACGGCGCCGCCGCGCTGGTGCGCTCGCCCGGCGGTGACTATGTCATCGTCATCGCGCTGCATGGCGCGGAGCCGTTGGACTGGCGAGAAACCTCGGTAATCATCGGCGAAGTGGCGCGCGTGGCGTTTGCGTTGTTCAACAGCCCGCCGCCGCCGGCCGCGCCAATCTCCGCGCCACCGCCGCCATAGCGCATTCGTCAAGCGACGTGCGCCGCTACCCTTTCGCTTTCATCGCGGGCAGCAACGCTTTGGGCATCCGGCACACCATGGTGTATGCCGGATCGAACATATTGCCCAGGTCGTAACGCACGCACTGTCCCATCAGTATGCCGATC
>JANMNW010000017.1:0-2027 GCA_031368515.1 Chloroflexota bacterium | reverse complement strand
TGGAGTCGAGCGATGGATTCAATCTCAATCCGCGCTGGAATTCCATGGTTGCCGTGCCCTGCAACACATCAATCGCGCAAGCCACACGTGCTGCAACGGTGAAACCGCAGACCAAGGGGTTTGCGGGTTTAAAAGACGATGGCTACGCCATTTGCCATCAGATCACGACCTTGGACCGCTCCAAATTTGGCAAGCGCATCGGCCTGCTTGACGCCGTCACCATCGCTGCGATTGAAGAGGGTATTCGCGCTGCGCTGGACATGGGCTAAAGACGACATCAGCCAGCCTTGCAATAAACCACTCGTTATGAAATCCCTCGCCCACCTGTTCGATGCCAACCGTGCCTGGGTGGCCAGCGTCACACGCGACGACCCCGGTTTTTTCGACCGTCTCGCGCACCAGCAAAACCCGGAGTACCTGTGGATCGGCTGCTCTGACTCACGCGTGCCCGCCAATCAGATTACCGGGCTGGCGCCGGGCGAAGTCTTTGTCCACCGCAACATCGCCAACGTGGTGGTGCACACCGACCTGAACGCCTTGTCGGTGATCCAGTTCGCGGTCGATCACCTCGAAGTCAAGCACATCATCGTGGTCGGCCACTATGGCTGCTCGGGCGTACACGCAGCGCTGTCGCGCCACAAGGTCGGCCTGGCCGACAACTGGCTGCGCCATGTGCAGGACGTGTACGACAAACACGGCAGCTACTTGGGCCAGTTGACCGGCGAAGCGCGGCGCCACGACGCGCTATGCGAATTCAACGTCATCGAACAAGTGTGCAACGTCTGCCTGACCAGTAGCGTGCAAGAGGCCTGGGCGCGCGGGCAAATTCTGTCGGTGCACGGCTGGATCTACGGTGTGCGCGATGGCCGCTTGCGCGACCTCAATGTCACCATCACTGCCGGAGACATGATCGATGCCGGCATCAGCAACGCCGCGCAAGCCCTGCGCGAACAAGATACATCAACATGATTTTCCTCGGCGAAACCGCTCTCAAATCCGTTACCCTCGACGAAGCCGCAATCCGCGCTTTTGCCGCCTCCTGCGGCGATTTCAACCCGTTGCATCACGATGCCGAATATGCCAAAGGCACGCGTTTTGGCGGTCTGATCGCCTGCGGGCCGCATTACCTCTCGCTGCTGATGGGTCTGATGGCGAGCCACTACACCGCGCACGGCCCGCAGGTGGGCATCGACTTCGCGACCCAGTTCAAAAAGCCGGTGCGCCCCGGCGATACAATCGAACTTAAATGGGTCGTCACCGCGCTGCAGCCGAAGTCCAAAGGCGACATCATTACCCTTGACGGCAGCATTACCAATCAGCACGGCGAGGTTGTGCTCATCTCGGTGGGCAAGCTGATGGCGTTTCACACTTGACCGCCGCTGAGCACTGCTGATCGCCACCAATCTGTCGCCAGTCACTGAACTCCCTTTGCTGCATCACACTTTTGTCCCGTTCCCTTGAAGGAGTCACACCATGTCCAACCCAGCCGATCCCATCGTCATCGTCTCCGCCGCCCGCACGCCCGTCGGTGCCATGCAGGGCGAGCTTTCCGGCTTCGCCGGCCACCAACTCGGCAGCCACGCGATCAAGGCTGCGGTCGAACGCGCCGGCCTGAAGCCCGAACAAGTGCAGGAAGTCATCATGGGCTGCGTGCTGCCGGCCGGCCAGGGCCAGGCCCCGGCGCGCCAGGCGACGCTTGGCGCCGGCTTGCCCAAAGCCACTGCTGCGACCACCATCAACAAGGTGTGCGGCTCGGGCATGAAGGCCGCGATGTTCGCGCACGATCTGCTCATCGCAGGCAGCGTCGACGTCATCGTGGCCGGCGGCATGGAGTCGATGACCAATGCGCCCTACCTGATGCTCAAGGGTCGCGGCGGTTACCGCTATGGCCACGCCACCATGTTTGACCACATGGCCTATGACGGCCTCGAAGACGCTTACGAGAAGACGCCGAATGGCGGCGGCAAATCGATGGGCCAGTTCGCCGAAGACTGCGCCGGCAAGTACACCTTCACGCGCGAAGCGCA
>JANMNW010000615.1:0-10239 GCA_031368515.1 Chloroflexota bacterium | reverse complement strand
ACTGCTTCGCGGGTTTGCTCTGCTTCTGCCTTGCTGCGTTTCACCGGGTAATCATACATCAGTGTATGTAAGATGCGCGTACGGTCAGCACTGCCCACCGCCGCCCTCAGAATCTAAATCAGCAGCAGCTCCGTCTGCGGCACGCTCAAGTATTCGGCCCCGGATTCGGTCACCAGCACGTTCTCTTCGATGCCGATGTAGCCATGCCCCGGCACCATCACACCCAACTCAATCGCAAACACGCTGTTGAGCTCCACAGGCATGTCCGGCAGCGCGCCATACTTTTCCCAGTGCGGGCCGAGCACGCTGCCGCCGTCATGCACTTTGCGTCCGACGTGATGGCCAAACGCGTGCAGATATTCGCTGTAGCCAGCCGCGACCAGTGCGCCGCGCGCAGCAGCGTCCACTGTCCAACACGACACCCCAACGCGCAGCGCCGCTCGGCCGGCCTCCAACGCAGCGCGGCAGGCGTCCCAAGCGCGTTGCACTGCCGGCGGCGGCGCGTTCTCGCCCGGCCGCAGCACATACGCGTCGCGCTGCAGATCGCTGCAATAGTCGTCGTGCAACAAGCCCATGTCGAAATGCACGATCATGCCCGGCTCGATCTTGATGTGATCGGGGATGCCGTGGCCGATTGACGACAACTCGCCGGCGTTGACGATCGGGCAGCTGATGCGATCCCAGCCAAACGCCGCGCCCAGTTGCGCGGCGTAGTCGCCCGCGCGCGCATGCACCTGCACTTCGGTCATGCCGCTGAGCGGCAGATCAAACAGCATCTCGTAAAGAGATTGAGTGAGCGCAATCGTGTTGCGGATGCGCGCGATTTCAGCCGGCGATTTGCGCTCGCGCAGCCGCCGCGCGATGCTCTCGCCGCTGACAAAGCGCGCTGCGTATTTTTCACCCAACAGATCGCGCAATTTCAGCCACATCCCGTGCGTCAGGCCGTCCGCGCCGCTGTCGCTGAGCGAGTAGTTCAGCCCGATCGCGCGCGGGTCGATGCGCGCGATCTCAGGCACCAGCACATCGAGCACGCTGGTGTCATAGCCGATCACCCGGTCATAGGCTTGCAGCTTCACCACGTTATCGGCGTCGTAACGGCCGACGATGGCGATCTTTTCGCCCGCGCGCATGACGATCAGCGCGCTCTCCCAGGTCAGGCCAAACCCCAGTAGCAAGTCCAGCGCCGGATCATGCGTCTGGCTGGTCTCGCGCACAAAGGTGATCCAGGCGTCGATGTCTTGCTCGCGCAGCAGTTCGACTGCTTGAATGAGCTTCTGTTGAACGATGGCTTTCATGCCTTCAACGCCTCCCGCAGCCCATCCACATGCTCGGCGCCCTGCAACACCTCAATGCTTGAATTGTGAAAGTCGTCGCCGATCGGCTCGCTGCGCCCGCCCAGTTGCCGCGCCAGAAAAGCCTCGGCCACCGCGAAAAACGACAGATTGTTTTCCGGCCGCGCAAACCCGTGTCCTTCGTCCGGATACATCACATAGGTGACGGGAATGGCCTTGCCTTGCAACGCCGAGACTATCTGGTCCGACTCAGCGCGTTTCACGCGTGGATCATTCGCTCCTTGTGCGACCAACAACGGTTTTCGAATTGCGTCGGCGGCTGTCAAGGGTGAGTGCCGGATCAGCAATGCTCGGCCTTCTTCGGTTGCCGGGTCGCCGATACGCGAGACGAACATGCTGTAAATCGGCTTCCAGTACGGTGGAATTGACTCGAGCAGCGTGACGAGGTTGGCCGGTCCGACGATGTCGACGCCGCAGGCAAACACATCCGGTGTAAATGCAAGCCCGGCCAGCGTGGAATAGCCACCAAAACTTCCGCCCATGATCGCGACTTTGCCCGGGTCGGCAATGCCTGAGTCAATCGCCCAGCGCACCGCATCGATCTGATCAGCCATGATCGCGCCACCCCACTCATGATTGCCAGCATTGAGGAAAGCTTTGCCAAATCCGGCAGATGCGCGAAAGTTCACATACATCACGGCGTAACCACGATTGGCCAGCCACTGATGCATCTCACTGAAGCCCCAGAAATCGCGACCCCATGGACCGCCGTGCGGCACAAGCACCATCGGAAGCGGATGATCAGGCCGCCCATCGCCGTCTGAATCACTGCCCACGGGCAACGAGCAATAGCAGACCAGATTCAATCCATCCCGCGATTTCACGACAACGCTGCGCATGGGCACCAGCGGCATCGCATCAAGCTCAGCGCGCTCGGCAAACAACCGCGTCACTGTTCCAGTGCTTCTGTCATACAAGCAATGACGCAGCGAGCCCACGTCCACGGCATAGGACACCGTCCAGAAACGATCATCCAGCGTGCGCGACGTAATGTCAACTTCGCCCGCGCCAGCCTTATGCAGCTGATCGAGATCCCGCTGAAATGCCTCGTCTATGCACTGCCACTGTTTGCGCTCATAGACAAAAGAAGCGGCCTGAATGCGCTTGTTCCTCGGATGCACGACCACATCGTGCAAATCTGCCAGCCCATTGTCTGCCAGCACCGACTTCGCGCCGCTGGCCAAATCAACGGTTACGAGCGCCGCAGTGTCGCGCCCGCGGCTGTCGCGCATGTAGAGGGTTGCATTCGCTTCGTCGAAGCCAATGGGCGCCGTTGTGAGCACGTCTTCGGCAGGCACGCTGGCCCAATGCACCCAGTCGCCATCGCTTGCCTGAAAATACTCGGCGCCGCCTTCGGGCGTGTTTTGCTGGGCCAAGCGCAGCTTCAAATCGTTGTCGGCGACAAACCCCGCAAAGCGGTCGTGCTGACGGACCAAACGCAGCGCGCCGGTCGAGATGGTCAGGTGATACACGTCATGCCATTCGGGCGCGCGATGGTTCAGTCCGATCAAGAGCTCGTCCGGGCGTGTGTTCGACGTCGCAATCGGCCGGGCGTTCACACCCTCAAACGGCGTCAGATCGCGCGTCGTCATCGACGCCAGATCGACCGCACAGATGCGCCAGTTCTCATCGCCGCTCTTGTCTTGGCCGAACAAAATATGCGCGCTAGTGTGCGACCACCAAAAGAACCGGATGCCGCGCACCGTGTCGCGCGACACCGGCTTGGCCGCGGCAGGATTTTCGCGCGGCGCCACCCACACATTCATTACGCCATTGACAGCGGCGAGCCAGGCCAGGTGTTGTCCATCCGGGCTGATCGCGGCCGAACTTTTGTCCGGATTGCCAAACAGCGTCTTGCGCGCAATCAATCGCGTAGCCGTCATGTCATTACCTCCGCAGTGGTGTACGAGCGTATTATGCGCCCGGCGGATGGATTGCGGGGCTATTGCTGCGTGATTTTTGTTTGGCGCACATCTGCCGTGTGCTTTCAACTGTTCGCTTGCACGCATCACCCGTCACACATCTTCACTTGAAGGCGCGTTTGTCGCGCGCTTCGATGTAACGATCTTGTGCGCTTGCATGCGGGCCGCGTGGACAAACGGCGCGGCCTGATCCGCTGTCAACGCGAGGTGTGTCGCCAACAGTTTGGCCAGTTGCACGGATGGCCGCCGCTCATCATTTTCGATCTTGTAAATCATCACAGCCGAGCAGCCAACGTTAGGCGCCAATTGAACCCGCGTGTAACCGAGTTTCTCGCGATGATGCCTTGCCAGAGAGCCGAATGAGGAAGACATTTCCATTTTGTACTAGTCTTGTACTAATTCATTTTAGGGGCACAGCGTGGCTTTTTCGCGATTCGAAATAAATCTGTAACAAATGGCGGCTCCACTCTTCACAGGCGGTGCAACGCCTGTTGCGTCATGCGTCCTGAAAGCGTTTAGGACGCGTAGAGGAGCTACCAATGCGAACAAAAACTCAAAACCTTTCTATCACTCTCGTGCTCGGTTGTGCAGCGTTTTCAATCGGTTCAACCATGGCTGTCATGAGTGCGGCGGAGGCGCAGCGACCCGCAGCGCCTCAACATAGAAAAGCCACGCGAACACCCCCACCGTCTCACACACCCGTGGCGACTGTGACGCCCGCTCCAACTCCGCCGCCCGCACCAAGCTGCTGGGCAGTGGTGCCTATCCCGCCCGTTCCCGGATTTGCGGCGGAACTCTCCAGCGTTTCTGGCAGCGGACCAAACGATGTATGGGCTGTGGGGTACTTCGATGCGCTGGACGCAGGTGGCAACTCAGGCTCAAGCCACACGTTGACCTTGCACTGGAATGGCAGCTCCTGGTCGGTCATTCCCAGCCCCGATGCCAATACTGCAGGCACGGGAGTGATCAACCGTCTGCATGGTGTTGCGGTGATTGCGCCCAACGATGCGTGGGCCGTGGGCTACTCGACTGGCGGCAGCCAGGGCTATCGCACACTGACGATGCACTGGGACGGCGCCTCGTGGCAGATCGTGCCCAGCCCGAACTTGCCGCTGCCAAATCTATACAACGCGCTCAACTCAGTCTCCGCAATATCGCCGAACGAAGTTTGGGCGGTCGGCGGCGTTCCCAAAGAGCTTGGCAACGGGGTGAGCTCACGCGCGACGCTGATGCGCTGGGACGGCACAGCCTGGACGTTGACACCTGAACCCGCAGAGGCGGTTCTGTGGAATTCTTCGTCGCTCAACGCAGTCACTGCGGTCGCATCCAATGAGGTTTGGGCGGTCGGCGATCTTGGACGCCCCTTCCGCTGGAATGGTTCGGCATGGACGCTATCTGGCCCGGCTTTCCCGAGCCAGTTTACGAAAGCGTTGGACCACACCGCAGCAAGCAATATCTGGGCTGTTGGCGCTGCGCCGCCGGTGGCAGGCAGCGAAGGCAGTTCGTTCCCGGCTTCGGCAACGTCCGCGCGCTTTGATGGCGCTGCCTGGACGTTTAGTCAGCCGGCACTTGCGGGCACGAATAACACCACTGCGTTTCGAGGTGTCACTGCGGTTTCACCGTCAAACGCCTGGGCTGTGGGCTTTGTAAACCAATCCACCCTGGTGCAGCGGTGGAACGGCACAGCCTGGACCGTGGTGGGCAGTGCAAATGGCAACCCAATTCTCAACGCCAATCGACTGGTTAATAACATGCTAAACAGCGTGCACGCCAACAGTGCAACCGATATTTGGGCCGTCGGCACGTTCATCGATTCCAGCGATCAGCAACGAATACTCATCGAACGCTACACGTGCCAGTAATCATCAGCGCGATGTAGCAAGCGGATTTCCGGCAGTAACGCACCCTATGCGCCAGAGCGTGCAGGGTGCGCTTTACTTTCCCGACGCGCGCAATCGCCGCAGCAAGGTGAGATTCTCCTGCACCAGCACGTCGTCGATGTTCTCGGCCACGATGCGCGCGCCAAACGCGCGGGCAACCCACACTTCGTAGCCGCCTCGGTGCAACGACTCGCGCGTCGGGAAATAGCCGGTGTTGCCGCAGGACGTGCTCAAGCACAACGTGTGCTGAAACGGGCTGCGCAGCCGCAGCCGCAGCACAATATCGGCAAAGGGTTCACCAGGAAATGGCACAAACGCCAGCGGGCCGAGTCGAATCAATGATTGCTGATAGCGCTTGCCATCCTGTGCCGGCTGCGCGTGCGCATCGATCACCGCCTGCCAGTGCTTGAAGTTCATGATGCCCGGCCCGGGCTTGGTCATGTCGGCTTCGGCAGCCGAAAGTTCTCGGCGAGCTTCGTCGAGCGGAGGAAGCTGTCGATAGGGAAGCATGAACCCATCGCTCAATACGGCCAGCTCAAGTTCGCGCATGTCGCGAATGGATCGATAGGCGCGCATGGCGTCCATCGCCGCGCGCGTGCCGACCTCTTGCAACGAAGTTTCGCCATCGCCCACCGCGCCCAGCGTGTTGGAGCGCGGCGCCACATCGCCCACCGCGCCATTGACAAACAATGCCGGCGCCTTTGTCAGCGCCTCAACGCGATCGATCATCACACCGGGCCAGTCGCGCGAAATCACGCGGCTGCTTCCTGATAGCACGGTCGGATGCGCGCCATAGTGAATCAGCGTGGCCAGCGGGCCGGCCGAACCGTCGATGCGCAGCACGGTCATCTCAGGGTCATAGGCCGCCCACGGGTTGACGCCCAGCACTACGCGATGGTCCTCGGTGATCTCGCGCCGGTTGACTCCGACCTCGCTTTGCACGGCGCCAATGCCAATGTTCGCCGATTGCAGTTGCGCATGGGCAGACACAGTCGCGCGGATGCTGCGCTCGATCATCATGCCGGTATAGGCCGTGTTTTTCTCCGACCAGCCCCACACGTCCAGCGTGCATGGCCCGCTGTGCGTCTGCGTGGCGCACACGATCACGTTCTCGGCGGGAATGCCGGTGCGCGCGGCGATGCCGGCGCGGATCGCGGCGACATCGGCGTCGTCCACCACAATCACATCAAGGCTGAGCAGCGCAGCAAGCTGGCCGGCTTGTTCAAAGACAAGCGCGGTGATGCTCAGTCGATCACGCACTGCAGTGGCCGTGCGCTCCGGTGCGGGGTAACCCATCAGCAGCGCACCCAGTTCGGGCGTGATGTCTTCGCGGGCGACGCCTGTGCAAAAAACCGATGAAGTCATGGATGTGCTCCGTCTGCAAGTAGCCTGTGCCGCACGCAAAGACCGAGCTACCAGATTCGGCCCGGCTGGCATTCGATCGTCAAAAGGCTGTCCAGATCAAGCGCTGGCGTGCGGCCTAGTCGCAGGATCATCACAGTTTGCTCCGCGGGCGTCATGATCAAGCCATCGGGTCCGCGCCCAGCCTTCGGTCCGCGCCAGACTTGCCATCCCAGTCGTTCATAGAAGCCGGGCCGGTCGGTTTCCAGACAGGCGATGTCAAAGCCGGTGATCTCTTGCGCCAATTTGCGCATCACGGCGCTGCCGAACCCGCGACCTTGCTGTTGTGGCGAGACCGATACCGCATCGACATAAGCCGTGTCCAATTCGGACAAACCGGCCGGCTGTAAGCGCCGCGCCGTGACCATCGCATGCCCAAGCACGCGTCCGTCGCGCTGCGCCACCACATGCAATCCGCCCGTTGGCACCCAGGCAAACAGCTGCGAAAACTCAGGTAGGTTGTGTGCCTCAATGCACACGGCGATGATGGCCGCGCGCATATCTTCGGACAACGCTTCGGTAGGCGCCGCAAGAAGGGTGAAAGGGCTGCTCATTACAGATCCGCATGCAGGCTGCGCCGCAAGCGGGTTATCGCTTTGTCGAACAAACACCCGGCATCCATACCTCCGCTGAGATGTGAATTGTACGGCCGGCGCAGCACATATGCCGATTGGGAGGTTTAAATCAACCAATGGCGCACCCCTTATAATCACCCGGCTTGGAGAGGTCGCATAGTCTGGCCTAGTGCGCGCGCCTGGAAAGCGCGTATGGGGAAACTCATCGCAGGTTCGAATCCTGTCCTCTCCGCTCCCGTCGAAACGCCCGCGTCGTCGCGCGATCCGGGCGTCTTTGTCACACAAGCCCCAGTGTTTTGCGGATCGTGGCCGGGGAATCGCCGATGATGCCGCTCACGCCGTAGGCGCCCATGCGCCGGATATCGGCTGGCGCGTTGACCGTCCAGGCGTTGACGCCACGCCGGGCCACCCGCATTGCGGTCACAAAATCGGCGGTGATCATGCTGTGATGCGGATGCCGAAATTCGTGCTTGATGAAGGGCGAGATCCAGACGTTGCGCATCGGCAGCGGCATGTTCTTGTAATACAACAACCCGCGCGGTATTTCCGGCATCAGCGCAGCCAGCTTGCGCACCAGCAGATGATTGAACGAGGAAAACAGCACGCGCTCGGCAATGGCATGCTTTTTGATCAGCCGCGCCACCTCGCGTTCCAGGCCATCGCGCGGCGTGCTGTAGTTGGTGAGTTCGATATTGATCAGAAAACCTGGCGCCGCTTCGATCAGCTCGAATACTTCGGACAGCAACGGCACCGGCTCGCCGCCGGCGTCCAGGCTTCGCAACGCATCGATCGAAAGCTTGTGCACCTGTCCCGAGCCGTTTGTGGTGCGATCAACAGTGGCGTCGTGCATGACCACCACATGACCGGTCTGGCAGCGCTTCACATCGAGTTCTATGCCGTTGGCGCCTTGCTCGATGGCGAGGCGAAAGGCGGCCAGGGTATTTTCGGGCGCGTGCGCACTGGCGCCGCGATGGCCGATCACAAGAGGATGGCTTCGGGATTCACGCCACAGATTCATTGCATTGTCACTCAAGCAAGCTCGCGGATGACGACCGGGCCAGGAATGCTCATGCCTGGATCGACTTCGTCCAGGATCACATAGCCGTCCGAAAGCGCGCGCAGCCACTGCACCACATGACGCGCTTTGGCCGTGGGCAGCTCAAGGGTGTAGGCGTGCTCGGTGCGAGCGACGATGACGTCCAGCATCGGCTTGCGATTGCGCTTGAGCACTGCGTTGTTCATCCGCTCATTGGGGTTGAGCGAGCTCACGCTGCCGCGCATCGCGACATTCAGGAAGTCGGTTGCGTTTGCGCCGCTGATCTCGATGGTGGCGTGCGGCGCTTTGCTCTTAAGCTTGGCCGCCGCAGCATGCCAAATGTGCGGATAGCTGGGCTTCTTGACCTTGGCGTCGCTGCCCGCTTTCTTCACCAGCGCAGCCACGCGTTCGGCGCCGGCCAGCAATGTGTCGAAATCGGCGCGCGCACGCGGCAGCCTTTTCTCGCCCACGCCGAAGGGCTTGGCCGTCTTGAGCACGGTGGCGACGACGCTGGCGATCTCGCGCATATCGTCTTCAACCAGGCCGCGTTGCGTGACCCAGGCGGTGCCAAAACGCAATGCGCTCGGGCGCGCGGCGTCGCGGTCGCCTGGGATGGTGTTGCGGTTGCACACGATGTCGGCCATGTCCAGGATTCGTGAGGACACATCGCCCATCAGCACATCGTCTCCGTGCCTGGCGATGCTCTTGCAATCGACCAGCACCATGTGCGTGTTTGTGCCTCCGTGCACCACGCGCACGCCGGTGTCTTTGAATCCCTGCGCAAGCGCGATGGCGTTGGCCTTGATCTGATGCTGCAGCGCTTTAAACTCGGACGTTTGCGCGATTTTGAACATGGTGGCCATGCCGGCGACTTTGTTCATATGCGGGCCGCCTTGCATGCCGGGGAACACCGCGCGATCGACTTTTTTGGAAAGTTCCTGATCGGTGGTGATGATCACTGCGCCGCGCGGGCCCATCATCGTTTTGTGCGTGGTGAAGCTGGTCACATGCGCGATGCCGACCGGGTTGGGATAGGCGCCGGCCGCGGCCATGCCGGCTGTGTGCGCGATGTCGGCCAGCAGCAGCGCGCCGACGGAATCGGCGATGGCGCGAAACTTCTCGAAATCGGGCGCGAACGGGTACGAGGTGTAGCCGGCGATGATCATCTTCGGCTTCTCGCGCTGCGCCAGCTCCATGATCTCCTCGTAATCGAGGAGTTCCGTCTCTTCCCTGACGCGATAGTGCACGATGCGCTGGCGGCGCCCAGTGATGTTGACGGGCGAGCCATGCGACAGATGTCCGCCATGCAGCAGGTCAAGCGTCATCACCGTGTCGCCTGGCTGAACCATCGCCTCGTAAATTGCGGTGTTGGCCACCGCGCCGGACAGCGGTTGAACGTTGACAAACAGGTCTTCGGGCTTCACATGCGCCGGGCAGAACACTTCCGCGCCGCGCCGCTGGGCCAGCGCTTCGACGATGTTGCAATACTCCACGCCCTTGTAGTAGCGGCGGTCTGCGTTGCGCCGGAAGAACGGAAGCTGACGCTCATAGTCGAGGATTTCAGCTTCGGATTGCGCATGCATGTCTGCGTGCGGATACCCCTCGGCGTAGATGTTCTGGAAGACCGAGCCTTCGGCTTCGCGCACCGCTTCAGGCACATACGATTCGCTGGCGATCATGACCAGCTTGTTGACTTGGCGTGAATGTTCGTGCTCGATCAGCTTCGCCACATCAGGGTCGACATCGGACAGGGCGCCACGGACGAGAAAGTCGCTCATAAGCTTCTACGCGGAATGCGCGTTCCTTATTGATAACAACAAAAAAGGCGCGAGATTAAACGCAAATCTCGTGCCTCAGCCCAGACGATCGGCTATCTTTGAAATCGCCGCGGCTTCATGTGGTCGATTCCACAACGCGCTATTGCGCGCTTTCGTCAGAAGCTGCGGTTACTTGTCTTGTTATAGGGATTTTAGCATGGCGCCCATCGCCGCACTCGCAGCGCGGACTTGGCGCGGCCTTGGGCTCCACCTCAAGGTGGGCCCTACCTTGAGGTGGAGCCCAACTATAGGTGGA
>JANMNW010000580.1:0-3721 GCA_031368515.1 Chloroflexota bacterium | reverse complement strand
CTCAAGGCCGCGCGCAGTGGCGGCGGCATAGGTGGCATGCTGACCGGCCTTGGCTTTGGTCTGCCCTTTGTGCTTTGGAACGTCTATCAGTGGGCTACTTTGGACAACGCTGGAGTGGCGCGTCGGCTGGCGGCGCTGTCGCAAGGCGAGCTGGCGCAAATGCAGCAGTTCAATATTCAGCCTGGCCTCGAATACTTTATCGGCCAGGACGTGAGTTTCATTTTCGGCTATTTGCTGGCGGGAGTGATCATCGGTTGGCTGGTTGGCATGGTTGGCGGCCTGTTGGGTGCCCGCACGACATAACCCTGCGACCTTTCGGGTCTTGACCTTTCTGCATGCCTGGCACGTGTCGAACGTAATCCTTGACGGTCATAAATCGCGAAGGCTATAATGCCTCGCGCTACCGCGTCGGGAAATTGTCGGGTTTATTTCCTTGGTCTCTGGCCGCTCTAAGGCTTTACCAATGATGACAAGCACGTTCTTGGCTCGATTGTGAGAGAAGGATGAATCGTTATGGGAACTGACATTGCAGTGCGGACGGATTTTGGCTTTGTCGCCGTGATGCTCGTCACCGCCTTTTTGTTGATGGGTGTCACGCTGATTGCAGCGTCGTTGCTGCGGCCAAAAAAGCCCAACAAGGAGAAGCTCAGCACATACGAATGCGGCATGGAAACCGTCGGCGATACGTGGGTGCAGTTTCGCTCGCAATACTATGTGTTCGCGCTTGTCTTCGTTCTCTTCGATGTGGAAGTGCTGCTGCTCTTTCCCATTGCCGTGGCATACGGCCAGCTGGAGTTCTTTGCGATTGTCGAAACCGTTATCTTTATCGTGCTGCTGCTGGGTGCATTGCTTTATGCCATGCGCAAAGGCGTTCTGCGCTGGAACTAGATCGCATCCCAAAACACGGCCCCTGCCTTGATTAATAGCCTGAATCGCAGGCAAAGAGGCGCGGCCGCGGTTTGACGATGCGTTTTATCCCGAGTTGCTCGTAGTTATCTGACGATGGACATCATCAATAATCTGCTGAAGATCGTGGGCGATGCGATCTATACCTTTCTGCACAACCTCATCCCGAGCCCGTTCATCGCCGATCTGATCGTGATGGGCCTGGCCGCGATCATCCTGTGCACCTTCGCCGCCGTTTCATTCATGGGCCTCACGTATGCCGAGCGCAAGATTGTGGCGCGCATTCAGGACCGCATCGGACCCAACCAGGCCGGTCCGTTTGGATTGCTCGTCCCGATCGCCGACGGCATCAAGATGTTCACCAAAGAGGACACCACGCCGACGGCGGCCGATCGCTGGGTGTATAACCTGGCGCCGCTGGTGATTGCCACTTTTGCACTGGCCGGCTATGCGGTCATTCCGCTTTCGCCCGGCGTTGTGGGCACCAACCTGAACGTCGGCCTGATTTACACCATCGCCATCGGCTCGGGTTCGGTTGTCGCGATCCTGATGGCCGGCTGGGGCAGCAACAACAAATACGCCCTGCTCGGCGCGTTTCGCACCGTGTCGCAGCTGATCGGCTATGAAGTGCCGATGCTGCTCAACATCATCCCGGTCGTGCTGATGACCGGCTCGCTGAGCCTGGTCGACATCGTCAACAAGCAATCGGGCCTGGATGGCGGCACGGGCATTCCATTCGCCGTGTATTTCCCGGTCGCCGCGCTGGTCTTTCTGATCAGCGGCATAGCCGAAACCGCGCGCTCGCCGTTCGACCTGCTTGAAGCCGAATCTGAAATCGTGGCGGGCTTTCACGTCGAATACAGCGGCATGAAGTTTGCGCTCTTCTTTCTCGGCGAATACGTTAACGCGCTGGCCGTCGCCTTCATGTTCGCCACGCTGTTTCTGGGAGGCTATGCCGGGCCGGTCCTGCCGCCGTATGTCTGGCTGCTGATCAAGGCCGCCGCCGTGTTCACCATTCTGATGTGGCTGCGCGGTACGATGCCGCGCATTCGCGTGGATCAAATGCACGACATGAACTGGAAATTTCTGGTGCCGATTTCGGTGTTCAACCTGATCACGGTGCTGCTGCTGGGCAAGATCTTCACCACTCCCGGATCGGTCGGTTTGATCACGGTTGCGCCGCTGACGCAGGCGATCATCATGGCTGTGGCCACGCTGGTGCCGTTTATCGGGGCGCTGAATCTCGTCGGCCGCCGCATGCGCCGGCAACTGGCCGCGGTGGAATCCGAAACCGAGACGCGCCGCGAAGCCAACCGCGCCACCGCCGCCGCCGCCATGGGAGGAACGCACTGACATGACGTTGCATCAGATTCTGTTTATCGTGATCAGCATCGCCGTGCTTGCCAGCGCGGTATTCGTGGTCACCACCCGCAACCTGTTTCACGCAGCGTTGATGCTGATTCTTTCGTTCTTTGGCGTGGCCGGCTTCTACGTGCTGCTTGAAGCCGGCTTTTTTGCGGTTGCGCAAGTGCTGGTCTATATCGGCGCGATTTCGATCTTGTTCATCTTCGCCGTGATGCTCACACGCGGCATGATGGGCATGCCGCGCAACAACTCGCAGGCGCAGGGCGCGGCGCTGGTGGCCGCGGCGATTTTTGTCGGCATGGCGTTTGTACTCGGGCCGCTGGCGGCGACGGTGCAGGTGCCCTTTTTGCCAAATTCGTCGCCGCGTGAAATCGGCGGCATCCCCTGGGCCTACAGCACGCTGCCCGTGGTGCCAGACCAGTATGTGTTTGATCTGGGCCGGGCGCTCACCGAACCTTCGCGCTTTGCGCTGCCGTTCGAGCTGGCGTCGGTGTTGATCTTGCTGGCCATGGTCGGCTCGATCTGGGTGGCGCGCGAGCGGCGGCCCGCCGAGGTGCAGGCCGAGCGCGTGGAAGCGGCGAATGCCGCCGCCGAAGACACCAAACTTGAGGAAGCGCTGGAGCGCGGCAGTGTTTCAAGCGCGCCGGAACCGGCCGTTGCGGTCGCCGCGGCGGATCATCATTAATTAGTCCAGGAGAAATATGGTTGACGGCGTGTTGAACGGGATCCCGCTGCACTGGTATTTGTTGGTGGCGTCGGCGCTTTTTTGCATCGGCTTGTATGGCGTGCTCGGGCGCAAAAACGCCATTGCCATGTTGATGGGTGTTGAGCTGATGCTCAATGCGGTCAACATCAACTTGGTCGCGTTTTGGCGCTATATCCGCCCTGACGACTCGGCTGGCCTGGCCTTTGTGGTCTTTGTGTTTGTAGTGGCGGCCGCCGAAGCCGCTGTCGGTCTTGCGCTGATCATCTCGGTCTATCGCAATTTGAAGAATGTCGATCCGGACAGCCTGGATCAGATGAAATTCTAGAAATGTTGTTCGCAGAAGCAGCCCCCACCAATGAGTTGATCGGCCCGCTGTTGTGGCTGATCCCGCTGCCGCCAATATTGGCGTTCGGCATCATCGCGTTGTTCACCCACCGCAGCCGCTCGGCCACCACGCTTGTCGCCCTGGGCGGCATGGTGCTGTCGTGGCTCATGTCGCTGTACGTGTTTTTGAACGTCTTCCAAAACCACGAATTGGGCGCAAATCCAATCGGCAGTCAATTTGACTGGCTGGCGACCGGCTCGACAACGCTCAAAATCGGCGTCGCGGTCGATCCGCTTAGCGCCACCTTCTTGTTCATGGTGCCGCTGGCCGCCACATTGATCTTTCTCTACACCATCGGCTATATGGCGCATGAGACGCGCTACACGCGTTTCTTCGCCTACCTGAGCTTGTTTGCAGGC
>JANMNW010000563.1:0-2633 GCA_031368515.1 Chloroflexota bacterium | reverse complement strand
CACCACCGGTGGACGCGGCGGCTCGATGCACCTGGTGCACACCGCTTCGAACTACTGGGGCGGCTATGCCATCGTAGGCGGTCACTTGACCCTGGCCTGCGGCGTGGCCGTGGCCAACCAGTATTACAACAATGGGCGCGTGGTCACCTGCGTGATGGGCGACGGCTCCACCAACATCGGCACCTTTCATGCCGCGTTGAACTGGGCTGAATTGTGGAAACTGCCGGTCATCTTCCTGGTGGAGAACAACCAATTCGCCATGGGCACCACGATCGCCAATCACAGCGCGCTGCCCGATATCTACCGCAAGGCGGATGGCTACGGAATGGCCGCCGAACAGGTGGATGGCAATGACGTGCTGGCTGTGAAGGAAGTGATCGGCCGCGCCGCCAAGCGCGCGCGCGCGGGCGAAGGCCCGACCCTGGTCGAGGCGATGACCTATCGCCATCGCGGCCATTCGATGGCCGATCCGGATGTGCAGCGCGACAAAAACGAAATCGCGGAGTGGAAGAAGCGCGATCCTATTCATCGCTTCGCCAACGAGGTGTTGCTCAAGCGCAAGATTTGCACGCCGCAGGATCTTGAGGAGCTGGCTGCCGCTATCGATGTAGAAGTGGAGGCGGCCGCGGCATTCGCGGAAAACAGCCCGGAGCCGGCGCTCACCACGCTCTACGATCACATTTACACTGAGCCGGTCAGCAACATGCAAATGAGCGGATCGCTGATTCGACCCCCGCAACTGGGCGGCAGCCAGCCGGCTGACGCCAACGGAAATGGCAGACACTGAATGGTGCTGAGTGCCGCGTGCAGAGTGTCGAAACTCCACACGAGGCACCCGGCACCCGGCACTTAGCTAATCATGGCAGAGATAACCTATCGAGAAGCGCTCAAGCGCGCGTTGCGTGAGGAAATGCAGCGCGACCCGTCCGTGGTGATCTGGGGCGAAGACATTGTGGCCTACAACAACGGCGGCGCCTATGGCGTCACACAGGGCCTGGCCAAAGAATTCCCGAATCGCGTGCGCGATGTGCCTATTGCCGAGGAAGCCATCATCGGGTTCGGCGTTGGCGCGGCAATGAACGGCTTGCGCCCGGTGTGCGAAATCATGACGGTGAACTTCACGCTGGTGGCGTGGGACCAGATTGTCAACCACGCCGCCAAGCAGAGCCACATGTTCAACGGCAGCTTCAATGTGCCAATGGTCATTCGCACGCCCAACGGCCATGGCCGCACCGCGTCAACGCACTCGCAAAACTTTGACGCGTGGTTCGCGCATGTGCCGGGCCTGAAAGTAATCGCGCCATCCACACCTTACGACGCCAAAGGCTTGCTCAAGAGCGCCATTCGCGACGATGATCCGGTGATTTTTCTGGAGCATTTGCAGCTGTATGGCACCAAAGGCGAAGTGCCGGACGCCGAATATCTGGTGCCCATCGGCGAAAGCGATGTAAAGCGCCAGGGCCGCGACGTCACTCTGATCACCTGGGGCCGCATGGCGGTGGAGTCGCTCAAGGCGTCGGCCACACTGGCCAAAGACGGCATCGATGTTGAGGTGATCGACCTGCGCACGCTGCGACCGCTTGACCTGGCGCCGGCGCTGGCTTCCATTCGCAAAACCAATCGCGCCATTGTGGTTGAGGAAGGCTGGCGCAGCGTGGGCCTGGGCGCCGAAATTGCCGCCTCCATTCAGGAGCTGGCCTTTGACTATCTTGATGCGCCGATTGCGCGTGTGGCAGGCCTCGAAGTGCCCATGCCGTATGCAAAAAATCTTGAACGTGCCACACTGCCGTTTGCGGACGATGTCATCGCAGCCGTAAAGGCCATGATGCAAAAGCAGTACTAGGACACAACACCAATGGCTACAAATATCACCATGCCCCAGATGGGCTTCGACATGACCGAGGGCACAATCGCCGCCTGGCTCAAAAAAGAGGGCGAGGCGGTTGCCAAGGGCGAACCGATCGCCGAGATTGAGACCGACAAGACCACGATTCAAGTCGAGGCGTTTGCCAGCGGGGTGTTGGCCAAGATTGTGGTTCCCGCCGGCGGCAAAACCCCGGTGGGCGACGTGATTGGCATTATTGCCGCGCCCGGCGAGAAAGTGGAGGCCGGACCCGCTTCGGCGCCCTCAGCGGCCGCACCGGCTGCGGCTGCGCCCGTCGCCAGCGCGCCGGCGGCTCCGGTGGCGGCTCCTGCTCCGGCGGCGGCCACGGCCCCGGCAGCGGCGGCAGGTCCGGCGGCAGTCGTGTCAAACGGCCGCGTGTTCGCCACGCCGGTCGCCAAACGCATTGCAGAAGAGTCGGGCATTGATCTGCGCTCGGTTGCCGGCAGCGGCCCGGAAGGTCGCATTGTCAAAGCCGATGTAGAGGCGTTTCTGGCAAAGCGCGGCGCCGCTCCCGCGCCCGTGGCGGTTGTCCCTGCGGCCGTTGCCGCCCCAGCCGCTGCCCCTGCGGGCGCCGTGCCGGTTGCCTCACCCCCGCCTGTAGCCGCGCCGGCGATTGCGGTTCAGACATCCGGCCGCAAGCCGCTCACAAAGATTCGCCAGACCATCGCCACCCGGATGGCGCAGGTCAAAGCGACAGTGCCGCACTATTACGTGTCCATGCAGGTTGAGATGGATGCGGCCCTGGCCC
>JANMNW010000526.1:0-2294 GCA_031368515.1 Chloroflexota bacterium | reverse complement strand
GGTTGAGCACCGAGGCCCGCGCTCACGACAGTGACTAAAGCCGCCAAAAAGGGGCACGACCCCTGATGTCAGGCTTCCAAATCGACTGCTGCGCAAGACAATGAGCACAGACTTGGCCTTAAGTGCGCACGAGATCGCGTTATACCAACGGCGTCTGAGAATGACTCGCTCTCGCCGTCACCCTTGTATGGGGCCACGGAAGTCAAGAGGGAAAATTGGGGTCATAGCGATTTCCTGTTTCAGCAGGGGTGGTGTTGATGGGTAAGTTTCTTGGTTCGACCGAAGCGTTTCTTCGTCCCGACCTCGATTCTGGCAGTGCGCCGCGCGCAGCCGCGGTCAAGGCTGGCCGTCGCTGCGTAGGTGCAGCGTATTCCGATGGGGCCAGGCCACGCCTTGACGGTGGCGAGCCCGGCGCGATGCTGGTTGGTTCGGGGCGAATGGTCGCAACATGGACGGTAAGACGTGATCCTGAACTGGGCCATGAATGACAAATGCGGAAAGTCCGCATCACCTTGTATCCGGTCCGAGACCAGTGCTCGGTACCCAAATCTTTCATGCACGGGTGAAAGCAAGGCCCAGAAAAGACGGTACCATTCTGAGAGAACGGGGTGTTTATGCCCCTGGGTGACTACGGTCACACGTCTGTCCTGGTTCACGTCGGCCATCGTGGTTGCGGCCGTTAGAGGTTATTGGGAAGCATGGGTTGAGGCTCCTGGTTCGCGGGCTTGTGGATCACAGACCTGTGGTTCAAAGGCTTGGGCGCATCACGGCGCCGGCGGGAATGAGACCGGTGGTGAGATAGCGCCAGAGCGCCACCATGAGCTTGCGCGCGAGCGCCACGATGGCGATCCGGCGCGGCCGGCCCTTGAGGTTGCGGACGCGCTCTTGGAACCAGCCGCTCAGTGCGCTCTCGGGCTGATGCCGCAACCACAACCAGGCGATCTCGATGGCAAGCCCGCGGGCGCGAACATTGCCGGCTTTGCTGATGCCCTGCTCGCGTACGCTGGCGCCACTGTTGAAGGGCGTTCCAGTCAGCCCGAAGCAGCTTCCGACTTGGCGACGATTATCAAACGATCGATAGAAGACTTCGTTGACGAGCCCTTGACCGCCCACCATGCCGATGCCCTTGAGCTGGGCGAGCATGACGGTTTTCGCTTCGGCCGAGGCGGGTTTTGCCGCCTGCAGTTCAGCTTTGCTTTGGCTCTCGATCTCGCGCAGTTGTCGCACCACCACGCCAAGCCGTTCGTGTTCGCGCACGATCTCGGTTTTGGCTTTCTCTGGCAGTGGCCGACCGTCGCCCGTACGGGCACTCGCAAGTCTGGTGAGGAAGTCGGGTTTGAGCGGCATGGCATCGCGGATGCCTTGTGCGTGCAGCAATCCTTTGATGCGATTGGTGTGCATGGTGCGTTCATCAACCAGGCAATCGCGCTCCCGGTTGCGATGTTTGCGGTCCTCGTCTTCGACCGTCGGTACACGCACCACGCTGCACACGCGCGGCTCGCCACGTTCATAAGCCAACAGCGAACGCATCAGATGATCGAGATCGATACGGTCGGTCTTCGCCCGCCGCGATCGACGATTGACCTGGATACTCGCCGGATCAATTTGGCGATTGATCACGCCCTGTTCCGTAAGCCAGCGATGAAGCCAATGCCCATCAAAACCAGCCTCGTAGCACGACACGATACGAACCGGCATGTCGCCACGCGCGGCCTTCGCCCGCGCCAACGACAATCGCTCTGTCAGCGCCTTCAGGTCGCCACCGGCAATCGCATAGCAACTCAGCTTCTTCGAGCCCGGCAGCAACACACCCAAATTCCAGGTCTTCTTGCTCAGTTCAAATGCCACGTGCACCGTGGCATACTCCGTCGCGGCGGGTGTTCCAGCATGATCGGGATTAGTCATCTTGATCCTCCGAGGTTGGATGGCTTGTGCAAAACCCATTCTAACCTCTTGGGCACCCGCCACCCCATAGGATCTGAGGTGCTCGCCCGCTTGGGCGAGCCTCGATGGGCGACGGCCAATATGTTGCCGCACGTGATCGGCCGTTCATCCTTCGAGGGCCGCGCAAGCGCGCGGCCGCCTCAGGATGACGGGACATTAGCCTCACCGTAACGTGCTCATAGCTCATCAATTGTTTCAACCAAGACTAAGGCCCACGCCCATGCAACTCGTTCATGCCGCCCGCGCAATGCGCGCCGTTACGATGCGCGAAATCGTCAAATTCGTGCAGCAGCGTGGCCGGCTGCTCTCGGCGCTGGTGCGGCCGCTGATGTGGCTTGCGGTGTTCGCGG
>JANMNW010000520.1:0-2374 GCA_031368515.1 Chloroflexota bacterium | reverse complement strand
ACGTGAATGATAGCCGTGCCACTGTTTAAGCGTTGAGCCGATTTATCCGGTTTCTCCACAGATATCACCTGTGTCGAATCCACTCCGATCAGACGTCAAATCCTCTCGATTCCGAGTAATTCGCATCAGCGGTGCGATGGGTTGTTGCAGATGCGTCACAAGCAAGAAGTTGAATACAACGCAGCAATTGAATATTTTGCCCAGAATCAAGTATCCGCGGTCTCTGCTGCTTTGCGGCGAAATAAGCGGGGCTCACCATGTTCAAATGGCTGTATACCTCGATTGTCGTATTTAGCCTCATAAGCGTGGGGCCTGCATTTGGCGCTACTGTCACTGAACTCACTGGTCGGGTATCCGCTAACCAAGGGGATGGTTTTCGGACTGCGACTGTTGGCGCCGTAATCAAACCAGGGCAACGCTTGATGGTCAGCCCAAATTCAAATGTCCGGCTTACTTACGAAAATGGCTGTTCGGTCGTGCTTGAACAGGAAGGCATTTACACCCTACCGGAGCAACCTGCTTGTGACGGGCACGCCCACGCCACGCATTACGCAATTGGAGCGGCCGTGATCGTTGGAGTCGGAGCTGGAATCTATTTTGCGACCAAGCCGAAGCCGGCAAGCCCGTAATTATGTATCGTGAAAATTTCCAACTGAATCTAACCTTTTTTATTCACGAGACCACGTGGCGCGGCTCGGTGGGTGGCGACGAAGCCATTGGCTCGGCGTAAGATTCTGGTGTCGAAGCAGAAGCGTGCGCGTCGCCAGCAGTCGAGCCACCCACCATGTCCAAAGCTACGCCGTTTCTCCCGGGCCTGTCACCCGTTGCGGGCAAGCCGCTCACGGCAACCATCGATGGCGGCCACCTATCGTCAGACGGAGGCGTCATCGTATTGCGCGAGATCGCGTTGAAGCTTGGCATTGCCCAAGTGATCACGCTGCCGTTGCCTGACATCCGCGATCCCCTTCGGATCACCCACACCTACGCTGACATGGCGCTTGTGCGCATGATCTTGATCGCGGCCGGCTACGAGGATTGCGATGATGCCGACGCGCTGCGCAGCGATCCAGCGATGAAGATCGCCTGTGGCCGCAGCCCTGAGACCGGCATCGACCTGATGAGCCAACCGACGCTCTCGCGATTGGAGAACGTTGCAGACGGCACATCCCTCTACCGCATCGGACGCGGCCTGATCGATCTCTTCTGCCGGAGCTACAAGGAGGCTCCGCACCGCATCATTCTCGATATCGATGACACCGACGACCTCGTGCACGGCCAGCAGGAGTTCGCCTTGTTCAATACCCACGCGGGCGGGCATTGCTTCAAGCCGATCCTCATCTTCGAGGGCACCACCGGCAAGCCGATCCTGGCCCTGCACCGTCCCGGCAAGCGGCCGTCCGGCGAGGAGGTGGCACGCGTTCTGCGCCACGTCATCCACCGTATCCGCCGCCATTTTCCGAAGGTGCGCATCCTCGTTCGCGGCGACAGCCACTATTGCGCCGGGCCCGTGCTGGCGCTGCTGATCGCCAAGCGCTGCGATTACATCCTCGGCCTCTCCATCAACCCCAAGCTTGCCGGCATTGCCGCGCCCTGGAAGGTGCAATGCGATGCACGACGCTCGCACACGAAGCGCAAGATCCGCCGCTTTCATCAGCTTCAATATCGGGCGGGGTCATGGAACCGGTCGCACAAGGTCATCGCCCGCGTCGAGGCAACCGATCTCGGGACCGACGTGCGTTTCGTCGTCACCAACCTCGCCGGTCGCGCCAAGCACCTCTACGACAAGGTCTATTGCCAGCGCGGACGGATGGAAAATCTGATCAAAGACCTGAAGCTCTATACGCGCTCCGACAAGACAGCATGTTCCCGCTGGCAGGCTAATCAGTTCCGGCTCTTCCTGCATATGGGCGCTTACTGGCTCCTGCACACCTTGCGGCGTACGGCATCGCGCCGCTCGGTCTGGCGTGGCGCCACCTTCGACACGATCCGGCGCACGTTCGTGAAACTCGCGGTGCGCGTCGAAGAGCTGAAAACCCGCATCAAATTGTCGTTTCCGACAAGCTGTCCCCACGCCGACATGCTGAGCCTCATTTGCGACCGCATCACTGCGCGGGGCTCATGATCAATGCGGCCGAGGAGCCGCTGCCGCCACGAACGTCAAACTCCAACGCGTCCGCAAGCGTTTCGACCAGAGCCGCCGTCAATCCGGCCGATGCTGCTTGTCGAAAGTAGCCGGATGGCTGTCAATCGCAACTGGTGAATAAATGAGGTTAACTTTCTGTTTACGCAATATTTTTTAACTGGTCTGCTACGGTCGGCTTTTACGATCGGAGCATGAAAAAAGTGGCCAAATTTCCCGGACTGATCAGGCGAG
>JANMNW010000514.1:0-3221 GCA_031368515.1 Chloroflexota bacterium | reverse complement strand
GGTTGCCAGAATACAACATTGTTTCATAATTGGCAGGCGGCTTGAGCCATAAAAGCAGAATCGCTCCGTTCATGCAAGCCCGCACATACTTTTGAAAATCATGAAAATCACAGACGTAAAAACCTACATCGCAGGCAACCCTTGGATGAACTGGGTGTTCACCCGGGTTGAAACAGACGAGGGCATCCATGGCATTGGAGAGGCCACGGTCAACGGGTTTGCAAAGTCAAGCGAGGCGGCCATCCATGAGCTCAAACGCTTTGTAATTGGCCAGGATCCGTTCAATATTGAGCAGCATGCGATGCGGCTGTGGCGCGACTTTTATTCCGATGGCGGGCAGATTCACGGCGCCGCGCTGAGCGGGATCGAATACGCGTGCTGGGACATCATGGGCAAGGCGCTCAAGGTGCCGGTGTTTAAGCTGCTGGGTGGGCGCTGTCACAAACGCCTGCGTGCCTATGTGAACGGCTGGTATCGCGGGCCGCGCACGCCGGAGAGTTTTCACGAAAAGGCCAAGGCCGTCGTCGCCAAAGGGTACACCGCCCTGAAATTCGATCCATTCGGTCCGGCCTGGCGGATCATGGAGAACCTGGACGACTTTGCGCTGGCCGTCGATATCATCGCAGCGGTGCGCGACGCCGTCGGCGCCAGCGTGGATGTGCTGGTCGAAGCGCACAACCGATTTTCTGTTCACACGGCGCTGCAGTTTGCCGAAGCCATCGTGCCTTACAAGCCCACCTGGCTCGAAGCGCCGGTGCCCTGCCAGCGCATCTCGTCGATGATCGAAGTGGCCAAACGCAGCCCGGTGCCCATCGCCTGCGGCGAGGACTACTACACCCGTGACCAGTTCGCCGAGCTGCTGCAGCACAACGCCGTCCACATCATTCAGCTTGAACCGCAAAACCTTGGCATGACTGCCGCAAAGCAGGTCTGCGGCATGGTCAACGCGTTTTACGGTGTCACCGCGCCGCACAGCGCGCAAGGCCCGTTGTGCTCGCTCGCCTGCGCGCACTTGAACACCTCCACGCCCAACTTCTTCATCCACGAAATCTTTGATGATTTCAACGACGATTGGAGCGCCAACATCCTGACCGAACCGGTCAAAGTGATCGACGGATACATCAACGTGTCCGACGACATGGTGGGCTGGGGCGCCGATCTGAACTACGATGAAATCGCGCGGCATCCATACAACCCGGACAATTTCCTGCCGCTCTTCCGTGAGGGCTGGGAGAAGCGCGAAAAAGTCGTCGACTAGATCCAGCGGGCAGTGTGCCGCTTAGCAATTAGTTCCAGTGTTGCAAGTGCAAAGTTTGCGGCGTGACATGCATCGCCTTGCAAGTTATTGCTTTTGAACGCCGTCATGCTGGTCAAATTGTGTTTTTCGCACGGGCAGAATTAGGTAATTTCTACGCGCAATACTAGGCTATAATGCGTATGCTCGCCGAGGGAAACGCCATCACTGTCACATCGCACGCGTAATCTCAGAATCTTCTAGGCGAAAGGTGGGAATGTGACGGATAACGCATTTGTTGCATTGGTGGGCATATCGGGCGTGGTGCTCGTCGGTGCGATTACGATCTGGTCGAGTTTGGCCAGCGCCAATCGCCGTGTCCCGTTGTGGCTCAAACTAACTGCTTTGTTGGGCGCGATTGGCGTGCTGGGTTTCGGCGCAGGCATGCTGCGCCCCGGCGAGGACCAAGCGAGAGCCAGTAACGATGCGCCACCCACCCCTCCCGCCTTGCCCGGCGAACCCAAGAAGCCCAACAACGGCGGCGGCGCCATCGTCTATGCGTGGGATTTCAACAGCGATGACGGACGCTGGTTGATGGACCCGACCAGCAAACTCGGCTCGACCGAAGTGATGCGGGTGGTCGACGGCAAGCTTCAGGTGGAATTTCGTTCCGGCGCAGGCCAATATGTTAACGTCATTCATGCGGATGTGCCGCAGCTGCTCGATGTCGAAGTGCATGCGCTGCTGGAACGGCTTGGCGGTCCGGACACGATGGCCTATGGCTTGATCTTTCGCAACAACAGCGAGCAGGGCAACGTGTACTTCCTGATCAATGGGCGGCGCCAGTTCGGCGTGTTCGCGCATGTCAAAGGCGGAAACGAACATGTCGACACCCTGGTGCCGTGGACGCAGAGCGGCGTGATCAACTCCGACGCCCCCAATCAGCTTAGCGTGATCGCCCGCGGTACCCAGATTTCGGTGTTCGCAAACAATCAGCCTCTCACCACGTTCAGCCATGAGCCGCTTTTCAGCGGCTCGGCGGGGGTGTTCGTCACCCTCTACGGACCCAACGAGACCGGCACAATTGCCATCGATGACTTTCGCATCGCTCGCGCGCCCTGACGACCGGCTGGCCTGCGCAGCTACTCTTTGACCATGTGCGAATCTTCCGGACGAATGATGGCCGGCGCGGTCGGGTCAAAGCACAAATACTCGAAATAGCGCGCCACTCCGCCGCCGACGTTGCTGATCCGATGGCGATGCTGGGCCGGCACATGCTGATAGTCATTGGGTGACAGACGCCCGCTCATGTGAGCGATGGAAATGTCCAATGCGCCGTCCAGCACATAGATCATTTTCTCCTTGATACTTTCCTGCATCCACTCGGTGGCGGAGCCCGGCGCCAGCTCGCGCACATGCACGCCAATGCGCTCGTCCGATGGCATGGACTCGGTCGAATCCGGCACAAACGCGCTCTTCATCGGCGCATGCCCTTCAAAGGCACCCGGCTTAAAGTCCTTGTAGCGCCAGCGCGCGTGCTTGTGGTTCGGCACAACCAGCACATACAGGCAGACGGTTTCCTCTCCCACCAGCCAATAGTTGTGATAGCGATCGGGCGGCATGAACAGCAGCTCACCCGGGCCGACGCGTTGCTTGCTCTCGCCCACCTGAATGTCCATCTGTCCGGCGGCGATGTAGATGATCTCCGACGCGTCGTCGTGCGAATGCGGTAGCGGCCCGAGCGGGTCATTGATGAACCAGTGCGCATCGGGCGTCCACACCAGCGCGCGCGAGCGAATGCGCTCGCTCCACACCAGCGGTTGCTTCATCCATTCCTGCCAATTCGGTATGTTCATGATGCGGGCATCTTAGCGCGCCAGCTGCATGCGCGCAATCCCACGCAATCCCGCGCAACCCGGCTCCGTTCAGCGGCGCGGCGACATCGCAGCAATTGCATAGCCGGCGCCGGCGCTCAGGACAACTCGAC
>JANMNW010000513.1:0-7584 GCA_031368515.1 Chloroflexota bacterium | reverse complement strand
CGCCGCTGGCGTGGCGGTGAACGGGACAACCGCTGTGGCGAGAAAGGTGACCTGATAGGCGTTGGCATCGCCCGGTTTGGCAGCGCCGATCCCGCCATTCAGCAACAAAACGCCGGCTACGCCCGCGACAAGCGCCGCGATGCTGATGATGACCGCGCCGATGGCGCGCGCGCTCCGGGCGCGGTTTTGCGAATGCATCGGCGGATTCTATCAATCCGGATCCATGAATACTCATTTACGCCCATTCAGCCTCATCTTCGGCGCGCTTTTTTTGGCGCTGGCCGCCTGTTCATCCACGCCCGACGCCACCACGGCTGGCAAAAATGTCGAGACTTATCTGCAGGCGCGCACCAAGAGCGATGTCGATCGGATGATCAGCCTGTCGTGCTCAGCCTGGGAGCCAACCGCCCGCATCGAAGCCACGTCATTCCAGTCGATGGAAGCCAAGCTTGATGGCGTGGCCTGCGCCACGTCGGGCAGCGAAGGCAGCTCGGCCACGGTGATGTGCACTGGCAAGATTGTGACGAGTTACAACGGCGAAAGCCGCGACTGGCGTCTGGATCAACGCCCGTTTATCAGCAAGCTGGAAGGCGGCGAGTGGCGCATGTGCGGCTACAAGTGACGCAAATAGTCGGCGAGCGCCTCGCGCCAGTGCCGCATGCGGTCGAGCCCCACGTTCTGCAGATGCGCATTTTCAAGCACTGAGTAGGACGGGCGGGTGGCCGCTGCGCCAAATTGTGTGCTGGTGATGGATTCGGCGCGCGCGCGCTGGCCGGCCAGCTCGAAGATGGTGTTGGCAAACTCGTGCCAGCTGCATGCGCCGGCATTGGTGATGTGATACAGACCGTAGGCGTCGCTGTCGACCAACGCCGTGAGCTGCGCAGCCAGATCGCGTGTTGACGTCGGCGTGCAAATCTGATCGCCAACGACGCGGATGGGTTTTGGTTGAGCGGCGGACTCGGCCTCGCGCGCCAGCCGCAACATGGTGTTGACGAAATTTCCGCCTTTGCCGCTGGCGCCGGCCGCGCCATACAACCCGCAGGTGCGGATGATGAAATGTTTGCGCCACGCGGCGCGAATCAACAGCTCGCCCGCCAGCTTGCTGGCGCCGTAGGCGCTGAGCGGGTTGGGCAAATCGCTCTCAACATACGGTGCGCGCTTGGCGCCGTCGAACACATAGTCGGTGCTGATGTGCATGAGCGCGCAATCGGCCTCCCGGCACACCAATGCCAGCTGCTGCGCGGCCAATGCGTTGATGTGCAGCGCTTGCGTTGCGTCCTTTTCTATGTCGTCCACGCGATGAAAGGCGGACACGTTCAGCACCAGCTTTGGCGCGTGCGCGGCCACCGCCGCGCGCACGCTCTCGACGTCGCAGATGTCAAGCTGAATGCACGCATGGCGGTCGTCGTGTAATTGTGCGCGTGATGCCGCAATAACCTTGTGGCCGACGAGCGCGTCGCGCAGATCGCTTCCGAGCTGGCCATTTGCGCCAATGAGAAGGATGGGTGTCATACAAAAGTCCGAGCGGCGATTATCGCCTGTCCGGCAAAGGTCCTAGCGCTGAAACGACTCGTGACTTGTTCTTTGCAACATCTCTGCGTCACGCGATGCGCGTTTCATTACACTGAGTGTCAACACTCTCATCATTTTCTCGCCAGGAGATTCATGCGCGCATCATCGAAGATTGCAAGGTTGCTCACCATCGTCACCGCCGTTGCCGCCGCCGCGGCTGTTGCGCTGCCCGCTTCCAGCGCGCGCGCCGAGTCGCGCAGGGCCATTTGCCCGGGCCGCGAGACCGTGCCGCTGGCGACTGCGGCGCTCAGGCGCAATCGCAAAGACCCGCTCGGCTATCTCTGCCGCGCTCGGGTGTATCTTGAACTGCGCAACTATCGCCGCGCGCTCACCGATCTCTCCACCGCGATCAAGCTCAAGCCTGTTGACAGCGAGCTGTATGTTGAGCGCGCCCAGGTGTATCTCAATCGCGACAACCTCAACCGCGCGCTGAATGATCTGAACCGCGCCATCGCCATCAAGCCCAATGCGCGTGCTTACCGCGAGCGCGGCGTTGTCTATGCCGAGCTGGGCGATTTCGCCCGCGCATTGACCGATGTCGACGCCGCACTCAAGATGCAGCCGGCGTCGGGCGAGCTGTATGTGTTTCGCGGGCAGCTCTATGTCAGCCGCGAGAATTTCAAGCTGGCCGAACGCGCCGCCGCGCTGCCGCAGCCGGACGCGCTTTCTTCCGAGATGCTGCCACAAGCGCTTCGCGCCCGCGACGCCGCGCTGGCGCAGGCCGACTTCGAATTCGCGCTAAAACTCGATGCGCGCATGGCCGAGGCGCACTATGGCCTGGCCCTGGCACGGCGCAGCCTTGCCGCCGATGAACTGGGCCGCCAATCTGAGCGCATCACGCAAGCGCTTTCAAGCATTGACCAGGCGCTCCAGTTGAAGCCGGACTATTTGGACGCGCTGTTGCTCAAAGCCGAGATGCTGGCCATGAAGGACGACATCGAAGGCGCCAAGGCTGTGGCCGATGCCGCAGTCAAGGCATTGCCCCAAGCGCCGCAAGCCTACAGCTATCGCGCCCGCCTGCTGCTGGACACGCGCGACTACCGAAGCGCGCTTTCAGACGCCTTGCGCGCCATCCGGCTGGACAAGCAGCTGGCCGAGCCCTATTGCGTGCGCGCTACGGTGTACTCGGAGACCGGCAAACGCCGCCTGGCGCTGCGCGAATTCAACACCTGCTTGCGCCTGGCCGGCAATCGCGAAATTCGCGACTGGGCCAGCGATGAGCTTACGGCGCTGAGCATCCCGGCGTCGATGCGCTGATTGCGCCGGCCGGCCGCGAAGATACGGCCTTTGAACGATTCACATAGAGTCAGCTTCTATGCAAGATCGAAGTTTGACTATGGCGACATCGTGGGCCGATATCGGACGCCGGATCGTGCAGGGGCTCGACGCCCGCATGGGCGAGCTTATTCTTGTGCGCGAGTGCAGCGGGCGCTATGACGTGCTGCAGGAAGTATTGCTGGCAATTGAAGAAGCCGGCGCGGTGCCCCTGCCTCAGATCACACCTGCGCGTTATCTCGAACGGCTGTGGGGCATTGGGACGCTGACCTATCTCAGCCGCTGGGATCATCGCCGCGCGGACGCGCTCGAGACTGTCGACCGGGTGCTGGTGTTGGGTGGCGATGCGCCCGATGTCGATGGCGCCGACCGGCACCTGTACGGGGCCTGGGCGCAGGCTGAAGAGCGCTTGACGCAAATCGAAGATCAGCGGCGCCTGCCGCACCTGATGGTGGCAGTGCCGACCGCCAAACGGGCATTTGACATGGGCATGACTCTGGACGCCCTGGACGCGCGCGTCCTGCCAGCCCTGAATGCGCCTGCGCGCGCGTTGTCTGGTGAAATCTCACGCGTCCTGGCGGCGGTGCAAAGCGCGCAAACCCTAACCATTCGGTCGGCCACAGGCCACGAGCTGACATTGAAGCGCGGCAACCGCCGCTGGGTCGGCGAGGATGGTCACATCGATCAGACTGACCGTGCGCGCGGCGCAGTCGTTTCGATGCTGCCCGCCGGATCGCTTGCCTGTGCCCCGCTAGAAGACTTGACGGAAGGCAACGTGTATCTGCCGCGCTTGAACGGCGCGCGTGATGTCACCCTGCATTTCAACGCCGGGCGCATCGTGCATGTGGATGCGCGCACGCAATCGGAGCAGGCCCGCCTCAACGGATGGCTGGATGGCTTTCAGGGCCAACCGCGCCGAATTGGAGGCGTGGGCATCGGGTTGAACCCCGGACTGTCGGAGACGGTCGGTTGGCCGCAGGTGGATGCCTGCGCGTTTGGCCGTGTGTCGATTACGCTGGGCGACAATCGGCATCTCGGCGGGGTGAATGCTTCGTCGTTGTCGCTGATGCTGGGACTGGATCATGTTGCTCTGCTTGCCGACGGCGGCAATGTTCTTCTCGGCGCCGCGGCGTAGCATAAGCAAGCTCGGTGTCGCGTATCTGTCTCCGTGATCGAAGTCGGAGACGGAGACGGAAACGAAGTCGGCCGCGTACACTATGCTGATGGTTACTCTTGACGAACTGGAACGCGCGGCAAAGCTGGTGTATGCCGAATTCGGCCCAACGCCTCAGACACACTATCCCTTGTTGTCTCAGCTGGCCGGCGCCCATGTTTGGATCAAGCACGAAAACCACACCCCCCTCGGCGCGTTTAAGGTGCGCGGCGGGCTGGTCTACATGGATTGGCTCAAGCGTTCCCATCCTGAAGTGCGCGGTGTGGTGACTGCCACGCGCGGCAATCACGGCCAGAGCATCGCCTTTGCCGCGCGCGCTGCCGGGCTGAGCTGCACGATATTTGTGCCGCATGGCAACAGCAAAGAAAAGAATGCCGCGATGCGCGCGCTGGGCGGCGAACTGATCGAATCTGGCGTCGACTTTCAGGCAGCCATGGAAGCGTCGATGGCGTACGCCCAAACGCATCAGCTGCACCGCGTTCCGTCGTTTCACCGGCTGTTGGTTGCGGGTGTCGGCACCTACAGCCTGGAGCTGCTTCGCGCGCAACCCGATTTGAGCGCGGTGTATGTGCCGATCGGGTTGGGCTCGGGCATCTGCGGCATGATTGCCGCGCGCGATGCGCTGGGCCTCAAGACAGAAATCATCGGCGTGGTCGCTGCCGGCGCGCCGGCGTATGCCTTGTCGTTCAAGGCTGGTGCGCCGGCGTCGACCGATGTGGTCAACACCATGGCCGATGGCGTGGCCAACCGCGTGCCGTCACCCGAGGCGTTTGAGGTAATCCGGCGCGGCGCGGCGGATGTGATCACGGTCGCCGAGGACGAAATCGCCGAAGCGATGCGCGCCTACTATCGCTGCGCCCACAACATTGCTGAAGGCGCGGGAGCCGTGCCGCTGGCCGGCTTGTTGCAACAGCGTGCGCGCTGGGCAGGCAAGCACGTCTGCGCGGTGCTGAGTGGATCAAACATCGACGTCGACGTTTATCGCCCGGTTCTGGCGGCGGCCTGAGGGCTATGCGGCACCGGCAAGCTTGGCTGCGTGCACAAACGCGCGAACTTTGTCGTGGTCTTTTTTCCCTTTGCGCAGCTCGACGCCGCTCGCCACATCCACGCCCCATGGCTGCGCAACGCGGATGGCTTGCGCCACGTTGAGGATAGTGAGCCCTCCGGCCAGCAACACGCGGTGACGGCGCGCCAAATGCGCCGCCAGCGCATCGTCGGCGCGCTCTCCGGTGCCGCCATACAGGGTGGGATGGTCGGCTTCCAGCAGCACGTCTGGACGAAGCTCGTCCTGGCGTGCCGGGCGCGCGGTGAAGATGGCAGCATCGGCCGCGTTGCGGACGGCCTTGAACGCGCGCCCGCGCATGGCCGCCAGCGTCTCGGGTGTTTCGTTGCCGCTGAGCTGCGCCAGATCTAAACCGCATGCGTCCAGCATTCGGCGCATCATCTCCGGCGCCTCGTCGACAAAAACGCCGACCAATAGAGTACTGGTCAGCGGGCGGTCGGCGATGGTGCGATTGCGCAACTCGCCGGCAATCTTGCGAGCGGTTTCAGGCCGGATGCTGCGCGGGCTGGGCGGATAGAAGATAAATCCCAGCATGTCGGCGCCGGCGTCCACCGCGCACAACGCGTCTTCCAAATTAGTGATTCCGCAGACCTTGACGATCATGGTTGGGGCCAATCATAGTCAAGCCCTGACAAGTCCGCGCCGCAACGCGCCGCTAACTACCACCGCCGAAGTCGGCGGGGCTCGGCACGGTCGGCGGCTGCGCGCCGAGCCAGGGCCGCAATGATCGTGAGCGCGGCTACGGCCAAGGCGGCCAGCATCATCCAGATGGGATAGGCGCCGTCAATTTTCATCAGCGGCGCTACTGCCGCGCTGAGTTGATCGCCGATGATGGCGCCCAGGACGGCGATGTGAAAGGGCTTCCAGGTGCTGCGGATGCGCAGCGAAAGCGCCGCAATCAAAATGATTGAGCTCAGCGCCAAGATGTCGAAGCCGACGCGGCTTGCGAAAACCGCAGCCAGCCAGGTCGGTGTAAAGCTGGCCCGCGCCACCACCGAAAAGCCGACGATCACGCCGCACCAGGCTGCAACTTCGGGAAGTGGTGTGTCAAGCCAATGATCGAGTTCCGATTGCCGGGGTTGGGTGGAGTAGTAAATGGGAGCCATGATGCCGGGGGTAAAACGTTGCGCGCCTTAGCGATGGCCGCTGTCTGCGTGCTTGCGCTCGAGCTGCGCCATCTGTGCGTAATCGTCAAACGAGAGCGGCGCGATAAACGCGTCGCCTTTCTGGGCAATGGCGACGATTTGAGCGCGATGAGCTTCATGGCCTGCGCCGATCGACTGCATCGACTCGCGCCATATCAGGCGGTCGCCGCGATCGCCGCGATCGTTCGCCGGGGTCGACATATGCGCGCCCGTGTGCTGCTGCCAGCGCTGCGCGCCGGACGGGGTGATCGCGCTGGTGATGACCGTCAAGCCCGAAGCCGTATGCGACCAAAACTTGGCTGTCAATGACGACAGCGAAAGCAGCGTGCTGCGATCGCGGTTGGCCATCAGCAAGCCGGTGACGAGTAGTTGGTCGTATTCGCCCACGCTGACCAACTCGCCCAGCGCCTCCAGGCTGGCCCGTTCGCGCCCCATCGCCCGCGCGCTGCCTTCGCCATAGTTCACGACGACCGCGCGCCAGCTGCCAAATCCAAGCGGCGCGGCCGCTGCAATCGCTTCGGCGCGCAGGTGCGCCAGCTGGGACATGACCGCGCTGTCGGCGGTCGAGGTCACCATCGTTTTGCCCAGCGCTGCGCGGGCGTCGCCGCTGCGAGTGAGTGAGTGGGCAATCGACCGAAACAGAACAGGCCATTGCGGCGCGGCGGGGTGACGATGGGTTGAGATTGCCATGTGAACTACCGCGATAACCTAGCAGCAGGGTCAACCAGGGACAAGCGCCGGAAGTCCCGGTCCGAATGCCCGAACGTGCGTCAGCCGGCGCGCGCCATGCAAGAAAACAGATGCAGGCGCGACATGCTGTCGTTATACTTGCGCGCGTGGCCGTTCCAGAACATCTAGAAGCGACTGTGCGCAACCTGCCGACGCTGCCCGGCTGTTATCTGTATCACAACGCCCAAGGGCAGGTCATTTATGTCGGCAAGGCGGTCAACCTGCGCAACCGGGTCCGCTCGTATTTCACCGACAGCGCCAAGTTCAACGATGACAAGACCCATCGCCTGGTGCGCGAGATCGCGCGCATCGAATTCATGGTGCGCGGCAACGAGCTGGAAGCGCTGATTCAGGAAGCCGAGTTGATCAAGAAATACCGGCCGCGCTTCAACATTCTGCTCAAAGACGACAAACGTTATCCGTTTCTAAAAGTGACCTGGCAGGATGATTTTCCGACCGTGCTGGTCACCCGCCGCATGGAAAAAGACGGCGCGCGCTATTTTGGCCCGTATTCCAGCGCAAAGGCCGTCTACGCCACGCGCGACGCACTCAGGCGCATCTTTCCGTTTTTGAACTGCGACCGCGTGATCACCGGGCAGGACCGCCGTGCCTGCATGTACTACGAC
>JANMNW010000438.1:0-33122 GCA_031368515.1 Chloroflexota bacterium | reverse complement strand
CCGGGCGTGCCGGTCTCCGATGTGCATGCGCGTTTTCTGGCCAGCAAAGAGGGCGTGCTCAACTTCAAGCTTGGCGGGTCGCGCGTGGTGATCGCCTACACCGCCTCTACTCGCGGAAGACGGTTGATCATTGAACCCACCCGCGCCGTGGTGCAAATCGTGGAGAGCCCGCATTCGCGCTTTGGCTGGGTGCCGGTGCCCGTCACATTTGCCCGGGCGTTTACCGATTGGGCGCAAGGTCAGCTGGATGCGCTTACATCCAATGTTTCGTTTGAACGGGTTAATATAGGGGAGGACCGCGTCACCATCAGGATGGTGACGCGCTGAGACAACCACTACATGCCAAGAAGCCGAATACCGCTCGATACCAAACCCGCAGTACAACAAGCCTTTCTGGTCGGCGTCGATTTGCGCCGCTCGATTTACAAAAACGACAGCATGCGGCTGCCGCTGCAATCCTCGATGGAGGAGTTGGAATTGCTGTGCAAAACAGCCGGTCTGGAAGTCGTTGGCCAGATGACCCAGGCGCTGGACTCGCCCAACCCCTACACGTTTATCGGCCCCGGCAAGGTCGAGGAGTTGGTGACCTGGCGCGACGCGCTAAATTTCGACGTGGTCGTGTTTGACGACGAGCTCTCGCCGCGCCATCAACGCGAGCTGGAAGAGCTGCTCGGGCCCAAGGTCACATTGATCGACCGCACCGCGCTGATTCTGGACATCTTTGCGCAGCACGCCAGCACGCGTGAGGGCGCGATTCAAGTCGAACTGGCGCAATACGAATACCGCAAACCACGGCTGACGCGGATGTGGACGCACTTGGCACGCCAGGCCGGCGGCGGCTCCGGCCGCAGCGGCAACGGCGGCGTGGGTTTGCGCGGCCCCGGCGAAACGCAGCTCGAAATCGACCGCCGTCAGATCGACGACCGCATCAGCAAAATCAAGAAAGACCTGGAAGTCGTGCGCGCGCAACGCGCCATGCAGCGCAGCAAGCGCAAGCGCAATGAAGCGCCGGTTGTGGCCATCGTCGGCTACACCAACGCCGGCAAGAGCACGCTTCTGAATGCCATCGCCAAAGCCGATGTGCTGGCCGAAGACAAGCTCTTCGCCACGCTGGACCCGACCACGCGCCGGGTGCGGCTGCCGCACGGCCATAGCGCGCTCTTCACCGACACCGTGGGCTTTATTCAAAAGCTGCCCACGCAGCTGGTAGCGGCCTTCCGCGCCACGCTTGAAGAGATCACCGAAGCCGATGCTTTGCTGCTGGTGGTCGATGCCACCCACCCGAACGCGCTGGAACAGGCGCAAACCGTGCTCGACACGCTGGAGGAGCTCGGCGCCGGCGGCAAGCAAATGGTGATCGCCTTGAACAAAGCCGACCGCTTGCCCAGGTCGCGGCGCGACTTTGTGGCCATTGGCATTTTGAGCGAGGGCGTGTTTGTTTCTGCCGCAGAGAAGCAAGGCTTGGACGAACTTTTGGGCGCCGTTGAAGAAATGCTCTTCGAGCGCATGACGCCGATCAAAGTGCGCCTGCCTTACAAAGCCGGCGATCTTATGGCGCTGATCCGGCGCGAAGGCGCTATCGACAGCGAAGTGCCAGAAGAGCGCAGCGTGCTGATTTCTGGACGCATCCCCGGCCGTTTGCTGGATGCGTTTGCGCCGTACACCGCCAAAACCGAACGCCAGTCGTAGACGCACCCCACGGCATGTCTCGCTGCGCCGCTCAGAAGCTGGGCTAACGCACTTCTAAGCGCGGTGGGTTGACAGCAGCCTTGGTGCCCGGCGACGCAGCAGGAAACAAGCCAGCCGTAGCAGTCATGAGCCAGGCATAAGGTGAGCCTGTGCACACAGTGAGCCCGCATGACCGATCTGTGAATCTAATGCCGCACACATGCGGGCGGGCTAATTTGGTAAATTAGTCGTCACGCCGCCAAAGTGTGCGGCGGCCGAAGCACTAGACTGGAGTTGATAACACATGGGATGGTCATTTCGCATAGCACGCGTCGCCGGCATTGATATCAAGGTGCACATCACCTTTTTTTTGATCTTGGTTCTGGCAGCCGTGCAATGGGGCGGCATCACCGGCGGCGCGGATGGCGCGCTGTTTGGCGTGGTGCTGATGATCCTGCTCTTCGCCTGCGTCACCCTGCATGAGCTTGGGCACAGCCTGGCCGCGCGCTTTTTTGGCGTGCCTGTGCGGGAAATCACCTTGCTGCCGCTCGGTGGCGTGGCGGTGATGACCAAAAACCCGGAGAAGCCCTTGCACGAGCTAATCATCGCCGCAGCCGGCCCGTTGGTGAATGTCGTCATTGTCGGCCTGCTGTTCATTCCGGTGGGCGCGCAAGTGCGCATGAATCTGCTCGATGGCCGCGGGTTGCTGCCCGACCTGACTTCGATCTCGCTCTCCACGCTGCTGGTCTGGCTGTTTGCCGCCAACGTCAGCATGATCGTGTTCAACTTGATCCCGGCGTTTCCGCTGGATGGCGGACGCATCCTGCGCGCGTTGCTGGCGATGGCGGTGGGATTTGCGCGCGCCACGCGCATCGCCAGCGCGATCGGCCAGATTATTGCGGTGGGCCTGGGCGTCTTCGGCGTGGTCAGCGGCAACTTTTTGCTGGTGCTCACCGCCGTGTTTATCTTCTTCGGCGCAAGCCAGGAGAACAGTGCGGCGCAATCAAAGACCGTGCTCGTCACGCAAAAAATCGGCGACACTTACAACAAGCATGCGCTCACGCTGCAAATTGGCGATCGCATCAGCCGCGCGGTCGATTTCATCCTGACCAGCTATCAGCCCGACTTCGCAGTGATGCAGGGCAGCAAGTTGCTCGGCGTGCTCACGCGCGAAGACGTGCTGCGCACCTTGGCAACCACGCCCGGCGACCCGTATGTGACCGAAGTGATGCAACGCGACATCGCGCGCCTGGATGCCGACGATGCGCTCGATATCGCCCGCGACAAACTAAGAGAAGGCGGCTCGCGCTTGGGCGCGGTGTATCGCGGCGGCGAATACCTCGGACTGGTCAATCTCGATGACATCGGCGAGGCCTTTGCCGTGCTCGCGTTTGTGCAGATTAATCGGCAGAAGGCGGTGGGCGGTGGGACGGTGAAGCCGTAATGCGGTGGGACGGTGAAGCGGTGGGCGGTGTACAGATTTCGGTTAACAGCTTACCTGCCCCGCCGCTTACTGCCTCACTGCTCACTGCCTTACCGCTTTCGGCTCCGCCGCCCATCGCTCCCACCCCTCCCACAGCACGCCCTCATAGCCATACGCTAGCATCAGTCGCATGCGATCCTTCGTTGTCGTTATGATCGCGGCAGCGCTGTTGGCAGGCTGCACGCAGCCAAATGTGCCGGCGACGAAATCGGCGCCAGAAGCGTCGCCCGTCGCTCAAGACACCGTCGTGGCAAATGTCACGTTGTCGCCCACGGTCCCGCCGACTACCGATGTCAGCACAAGCGCACAGACGGCGCTCACATCAACACCGCTCATCACATCAACAGCACAAACTGTCGTGACGAACGGCCAGCGCATCTTGCTGCCCAATGTCAGCGCCGGCGCCAGCGATGCCACACCCGTGCAAGTCACAAGCCCGCCCGTGCTGACTGCCCCGGCGACCGCAACTTCCGAGCCGTTGCCGCGCCTGAACTTGTCCGCCCAGGGTATCAACGTGGCCGACTTCGACGATGCCAATTTAAAGCGCATCGCCGACTTGAAATTCGGCTGGATACAAGTCTTCAGCGCGCCCGAATACCCAATTCACGGTTACAAAATTCTGTATCGCGTGTCACTGGGTGCGGCGATCAGCGGGCAGCAGGCGGATATCGATGCTTTTGGCGAACAGCTCGAAAACCTGGCGCGCGAACGCGCCGGTGTGATCAACGCCTACTCGATCGGCAACGAAGTTAATCTGGCGCGCGAATGGGGCGGCCGGCAGCCTGACCCGGCGCTATACACGCGCCTGCTCGCGGTGGCCTATGCGCGCATCAAAACCGGCGATCCCGATGCGCTGGTGATCTCGTCCGGCATCGCGCCAACAGGTGGAGACAGCGCCGGCGCGATGGATGACTTGGCGTACGCCCGCGCGATGCTCGATGCCGGCGCGCTGGATGTAATGGACGCCTACAGCTTTCACGCCTACGGCTTTGCCTACGAACCCGAGCGCGACCCGGGCGATGCGCAGACGCGTGGCTTGCTGTTCAGGCGCGCCGAAGCGCATCGCAGGCTGATGGAAGAGTTCGGCGGCGCAAACAAACCGATGTGGGCAACGGAGTTCGGCTGGATCATCGATGCGAAGGAAGAAGGCTCTGGTTGCACATTCGATGGTCTGGACTGGCAGCGCGTGTCGCGCGACAAGCAGGCGGCCTATGTCGTGCGCGCCTATGACTATGCCAGCAAAAACTGGCCCTGGATGGGGCCGATGTTTCTGTGGAACTACGATTTCTCGCGCTCCCCGTTGTATCCCGACGCCTGCGAGCAGATGAAATGGTTTTCGCTGCTGGACGTGCAAGGCAATGAGCGGCCGGTGCTCAGCGCGCTGCGCGCGGCGGCGAAATAACAAAGGTGCGCTAATCTAATCCCATGTGTGGCCGCTACACTCTCACCGTTGATCCAGCGGACCTGATGGAACGCTTCGATCTAAGCAGCGCGGATTTTGTCTCGACACCGCGCTTCAACATCGCCCCAACCCAAACTGTGGCTGTGGTGCTCAACGAGTCGCCGCGCACGCTCACAGGCGCGCGCTGGGGGCTGGTGCCCAGCTGGGCCAAGGACATCAGCATCGGTTACAAGATGATCAACGCGCGCGCCGAGACGCTTGATGAGAAGCCGAGCTATCGCACGCTGCTCAAAAAGCGCCGTTGTCTGATTCTGGCCGACAGCTTCTACGAGTGGAAGAAGGAAGCGGGCGGCGGCAAGACGCCCACGCGACTGATGCTGGCCAACGGCGCGCCGTTTGCCATGGCCGGGCTGTGGGATGCATGGAAGACACCCGATGGCGAGCGCATCAAGTCGTGCACGATCATCACCACCTCGCCCAATGCGCTGGCGGCGCAGGTTCATGATCGCATGCCGGCGATTTTGTCGCGCGAGGCTGAAGCGGAGTGGGTGAACATCGCAAACGACGATCCGGGTTACCTGAAATCGCTGCTCGGCGCATATCCGGCTGAGTTGATGAAGACCTATGTCGTCTCAAACGCCGTCAACAACGTGCGCCACGACGCGCCGGAGCTGATCGCGACGGCATAGGCGCTGTCGGCGGGTCATTCTTGCCGCCACGGTCTCATGCCGTGCTCATCTCGGTTGACGCATGCGTCGTCACTCGCGAACTCGTCATGTCGAGCCGCCCTCGTCATCCCGATCACACGCGTCATGACGAGGGCGCTCACACAAGGCCGGTCACAACCGTGTAGCTCTGTAAATGATGAAAATCCGGCCGGTCAAGGCAAAAGGCCGGACTTGCGGGATCGGTCAGCGCCTGCAGTTCGCGCCAGTCATCCGCGCTGAGAAACGGCCGCACACGCTCACCCCAGTAGCCTTGAAACACGCATTCGATAAAGTACTCTCGGTCGAGCGAAGTGAGCGGCTGCGTTCGCTCGATCATAAGCGTATGCGCGCGCACATCGCGCAGCCCGGCGCGCTTGACCCAGCCCAGCACATTGCGCACATTGGCCGTGTCGGCCTCGTTCAGGTTGTATTTCTCGCGGTAATAGCGGCGGTTAGCCTGCACGACCGCGCGTTCGAGCCGCTCATCCCATGCAAAAAACATCTCTGGCAAGAACAAGCTCTGTCCCAGCGCCAGCCGCCCGCCGGGTTTGAGCGAACGCGCAAATCGTGAAAGCGTTGTAACCGGGTCATGCACGTGGTTGATCGTGTTGGCGCACCACAGCCGGTCAAAGCTCGCGGCTGGAAACGGCAGCCGTGTGACATCGGCTTGCACGATCGACGCGCCTGGCGCGAGCTGCAGCGCGTCGCGCGCATGCTGGCCGGAAAGATCGACGCCAATGGCACGACCCGACGGCCCTGCGCGTTCAGCCAGCCACTGCGTGATCAACCCCACCCCGCACCCGGCGTCGAGCGCGCGCTGGCCGGGCTGCAACTCGAGCAAATCGAGCGCAGCGCGCAACTCGCGTTCGGCAAAGCGGTTGAACAGCTCCAGCTTGCGCGTGTAAACACGGCTGGCGGTGTCGCCAAGACGGCCGCCTGTGCTTGCGACGCTGCTTGTGCCGTCGGTCATCGGGCTTCCTTGCGTTTGAAGATCGCCAGGTAGTGATCGGCCAGCGCCACCAGAGGGGCGCTTCGTTCCCAACGCCGTTCCCAGCGGTTCAAGCGCGCCAGCGCACGAGGATGTCGCTGTGCCCAAGGTTCGGCGTAGCTGGGCGGCACCAGCGCGCCCACAGCTGTGACGCTTTGAAAATAAAAGTGAGCGGACAGCGCGCGTCGCATCGCCCGCACCGAGGGATAGTAGATCTTGATCCCGCGCCACTCGGTGACGCCGGGCAGGCGTCGAAAGGCTTTGCGCGGCTTGCCCTGCAGCACATACCAGCCCCATTCCCACGGCACCCACGGCCCCATCACGCACAGCGCCAGCGGCGCGCCAGGTTTCAGCGCGCGCGCGAGCTTGGCCGAAACGGCAGGCGGATCAGCCACGCAGTTGAAGCCGCCAAAATTGGACAATGCGCCGTCAAACGGGCCGGACGAATTGAGCGCCCAATCGTCGGCATTGAGGTCCAGCCTCTGGGTGCGCACGCGGTCGGCCACGCCGAAATGGCGCGCTTTGGCCGATGCCTGGGCCAGCATTTCGGTGGAGACATCGGTCGCCAGCACGCGCACGCCGCGCCGCGCCAGGTGCAGCGCGTCTTCGCCTGTGCCGCAGCTCATCTCGAGCACCTCGGCACCTGGTTCAAACAGCGGATCGATGACGTTCCACACCGCCGCGCGCATCACACCGCCGACGGCGCTGCGCGTAAACGCATCGTCATACTCAGCCGCAAGCGCGTCGAACGGAACTGCGGTCATGCCTCGACTTCGTCTGCTGTGGCGACCAAGCCAGCGCGCGCCGCTTGCGCTTCGGCGCGCAGACGCGCAGCCTCAACCGGGTCCTTCTCATCGATGCGAAAAGCGGCGACTTCGCTCTTGAGCAGACGGTCGGCGTGCTTGAAATACGCGCGCGAGTGGCGGCCCTTGATGCGATAGTCGCGGTCGGTGGAGTTGATCCACTCCTGATCCAGCGTCACCGCGTCCGACACTTTTTTGTAATACGGCGTGTTTTTGATCGGATACGCCACGGTGGTGAGAAAGATGTTGGGATTGGCCTTCTTGACGTGGTCGACGGTGGCCTCAATGTCTTCAAGTGTTTCGCCGTCGTAGCCCCACATCAGAAACATGCCGACCTCGATGCCGTGCTTCTGCGCGGTCTTGGTGGCCCATTGCACCTGCTCGACCTTGACGCCGCGTTCCATCGAATCCAGGATGCGCTGGCTGCCGCTTTCGCTGCCGATCCAAATGCGATAACAGCCCATGCTCGCAAGCGTCTCCAGCACGCGCTCGTCCATCATGCGGTCGGCGCGCGAGATCGTTTCAAACGGCAGGCGCAGGTTGCGCTTTTTGAGCTCCGCGGCGTAGTCGTACAGCCAGCGGTGGCTGATGGTGAACACGTCGTCGGCATACCAAACTTGATCAGGCTTGTAGGTGTCGTAGATGTGCTGCACTTCATCGACACAATCGAGATAGTTGCGGCGGCGATGCGAATAGCCAAAGACCGCGTGCGAGCACCACTTGCATTTGTAAGGGCAGCCACGGGCTGTGATCAGGTTCACGCTGCCCATGCCGTGATGGGTGCGCCAGACGTCGACATATTTCTCCATCGGAATGGCGGCACGGTCGGGCCACGGGATGCTGTCGATGTCGGCGATCTGCTCGCGCTCCATGTTGGTGATCATTTGCCCGGACTCATCGCGAAACACGGTGCCGGCGATGCCATGCAGGCGGTGCGGGCCATATTTGGACAGCGCAGGTAGTAGCTCGGCCAGCGTTTGCTCGCCCTCGCCAATGATCACGACATCGGCGCCCTGAGCCAGATATTCGCTCGGATAGTTGGCGCTTTCCGGGCCGCCCAGAACCACGGTCCAGCCGCGGCGCTTGGCTTCGCCAATAATCGCCACCACATTCTGGCGTGTCATTAAATTCGAATAAATGCCCAGCACGCCGGGCTGTTCGGCAGCGAGCTTGGCGAACAGCTCGGGCTTGCCGCCAAAAGTCGAGTCGTAAATCTCAACGCCAAAGCCGGCGCGCTTGAGATAGGCCGAGATATACAGCAATCCGAGCGTCGGATACGGCTTCATGATCTGCCGTTCCTTCTCGTCTTCCATCAGAAAGTAACCGTGCGTCAGCAGTATGTCGGGCATGTTTGTTTTTCACAGCTTGCGCAGGAACCCGATTCGGCAAGCGGGCGCTTGCCGAATCGGTTCCTGCGCGTCAGTTCCACATTTTGCTCAAATCCGGCGTGACGGGCTCGGCGTAGTCCTTCACAATCACGGTCGGGTCTTCGTTGCGGCATTCGCGTTCCAGCCGCAGCAGCTCGGCGTATTCGGCTTCAAATTCGGGCGCCGCCTTGCCGTGCAGCCGGTCGAGGTGCAGGTGCAGCACGCGGTGCAGCTTTTTGTAAAACGGCGTCTGATACGTGCCGCGAAACATCATGGCCAGCTCGTCGCTGTCGGTCCAATTGGTCTTGTCGCCGAGCTGGGCCTTGACCATGTCGTGAAAGCGTGTGCCCGGCAGTGGATAGCTTACGCTCACGCCGATGTTGTCGGGCACGCACTTGCGAATTAGCTCAAAAGTCAGGCGAATATCGTCCCAGGTTTCGCCCGGATAGCCGAATTGGATAAAAAAGCACGCTTTGATGCCGGCGTCGCGCAGGAGCTGGCGCGCGATCTTGATCTGCTCGATGGACGTGCCCTTGTCCATGGCATCCAGAATTTTCTGGCTGCCGCTCTCGGCGCCCATCCAGACTTCGTCGCAGCCGGCGAGCTTGAGCGCCATGACCGCCTGTTCGGTCATCAAATCGGCGCGCGACTGGATCATGAAGGGAATGGCCGCATCGCGCGTGGCGACTTCGCGCGCAAAATCGGCCACCCACTGCGGGCGCAGCCCAAATATGTCATCAGCAAACCAAATGTGATCGGGCTTGATCGTGCGCTTAAGCAGCGCCAGTTCCTCGGCGACGTTGGCCGGCGTGCGCATGGCGTAACGCTGGCCCCAGATCGGCTTGGCGCACCAGTTGCAATGAAACGGGCAGCCGCGCGTGGTTGCCATGTTCACGCTGAAATAGCCGTGCGCGCCCGTCCAGGCTGCGCGATAGCCATCGGCAGCGAGCAGTTCCCATGCCGGCAGCGGAAAGACATCCGGCTTGCGCTCCGGCACACGCTTGGCCGAATGCGCAAGCGCCCCATCGGCGAGATAGGCCAAACCAGGCACGGACGGAAGCTCGCTCAACGACTCGCGACGCCACAAATCCAGCACATCGACAACGGCGTGGTCGCCCTCGCCTAACGCGGCCACCTGCGCGCCGCGCTCCAGATAAATCGCGGGATGATCGGTCACGTCCGAGCCCGCGGCAATGACAAACGCACCTTGATCGCGCGCCATCTCAATCATCGTGCAGGCGGCGTCGCGCATGCGCGTCAGGCACATTTTGCTCAGGAAGTTGAAATTGTCCTCAAACAGCACCACAGCGCGCGGCTGCCGCTCGCGCAAAACGGCCTCAAACTCATGCTCGCCATCGCTAAGCATGGCGTCAAACACCGCCACGGTGTATCCCTTCTCGCGCAGCAGGCTGGCCATCCACAATGTAGCCAGCGGCGCGTACGGCTTCATCTTTTGCACCTGCTTTGGGTCGAACTTGAGAAAGTACGACGTGGCAAGGAGTACGTCAATCATGTTGATCTTTCAAAAAACGCGCAAGCGCCTCAATTGAGGCAGTCAGATTGCGCCCGGGGACACAAGTTGCGATGGGCAGCGAGCATAACTCAGATACGACATTTTGCCAGCCCGGCTGCGCCACCGCATAGGGCTGATGGCGTTGCACAAGCGCCGCCGCAGCGCGCCGCCGCACATGCCGGAACACGGACATGTCGGCGCGTTCGGCTCCACCCAAACCGGTCAGAATGACCACGCCGCGCAACCGGGTTTCGACCGGCAGCGGCCGCTGATGGCGATAGCGGCGCACATCGATTTCGAGCTTGCGCTTGCCGCTCTTGCGAACAATTTCGCTATGCACGCTGCGCTCAAACCCGGCATCGGGGAATAGGTCAAGCGCATCCTGCATCAGATGAATAAACGTAGGAACACCGCGCGCCCGATTTCCGCTGGGCAGCAGAAACGTGGAGTCTTCGGCGATGACATCCCAGCCGCTAGCCAAACACGCAGCCACCAGTGTCGATTTGCCGGCGCCGCTGTCGCCCATGATCAGCACGCCGGCGCCGTGCTGCGACACGCACGCTGCGTGCACGCCGGTCGCGCGCAGCACATGTTGCGCCAGCCGGTAGCCGGCAAACTCGATCAGATCCACGCGAACGCGCAACGGCGCGCGCTGCGCGGCGGCGTTCAGCGTGATCAAGCCGCTCCGCGCGGCAAGGTTGAGCGTGGCGGTGTTGGCGCGCGTAATCAACGCCGACTCGGTGCGCGCGTCGCCAAAGGTGAGCGTGCCGGGCGGCAGCACGTCATCGGCGTCGTCATCGGTCACCAGGCAGCGCAAGCTGGCGACAGGCTGTTTGCGCAACGCTGGCAAGCGCTGATAGGCGTCGCGCGCCAGGTCCAGCGGCCAGCGCTGATTGGATTCAAACGTTATCGGCAGCCCGGCCACGTTCAGCACAGCGCGATGACGCATGCGCACGCCGCGCAAAAAGGGATCAAGCGGAGATCGTTCTTCCATGCGTCAATCCGCCAGCTTGAAGAGCATCTCCGACTGCGCGCGCACGGCTTTGCCATTCAGCGCGCGGCGCAACCTGCCAACATGGCGCCCCCACCCTTTCGATGTGCCGGGCGCGGTCGATTTCAACTGCCAGGTTTCGCGGTCCTCGCCTGTGGGAACAAAGATCGTGGACGCATGCTCGAGCGCCTGCGCTGGCGTTTGCGCCCAGGCCGCAAACTCGACCGGGCTGGTGCGCCGCACATTGCAGGCCGACATGCTGCTGGCGGTGGCGCGGCCGATCAGCCAGCGCAGCGATGCGTGCGTGCGCGCGCGCAGCGCATCCAGCAGCCAGCGCGGGGGCGAGCCCGGGTAATAGCGCGCGGTCAGCGCGCTGGGGGCGAATGCCCACCATGCGCCATTGGCAGCGGCCGCTTCGTCAAGCAGCTGCCGCATGTGCGCATCGGTCATGCGGCCATACACAAGATGCGCGTCGTGCAGGCGCACCGCGCGCAGCAAGCGCGGATGCATGTCGGATGCCGCATGCACAAGCAAATGCAACTGCAACGCCACGATGTCGGCGCGCAGAATGCGGCGGCCACGCCAGGTCTCATCGGTTGCGCCGCGCCACATTCGCTCGGTGAGGTCGTAGTCCAGCCGCGCGATGCGGCCCGATATCGCCGGATGCAGCTCGACTTTGATGGGGTTGTCGGGATGCTCGCTCAAAAACTCTGCGACGGTGTTGGGCGGAAGCACGAATACATCGTGGCGCTTGATCCCGCCATCGGCGACAAACCCCGCCACAAGCACCGCCTCTGCTGCGGCGGCCATGTCTTGCGGGCGCACCAGCAGGTCGATGTCGCCGATCGGTCGCAGCGCGACATCGTCGTAAATGCGCGTGATCAGATCCATGCCTTTGAGCGGCATCGGCGCGATGCCGTGCGCGTTCATTTCATCGAGGATGCGCTCAAGCAGCGAGAGCATGCGATCGACACGGGCGCGATTGCCGGCATACTGGGCCGCCAGATAGTGGCGCCAATCGGACGGGCCAAAAGGGTCATTTTGCGAGCGCACATGGAGCAGGCTGGTAACGCCTTGCGACCAGGCCACAGCGCGGGCAAGGCGCCAGTCGGCAGGGTCAAAGGCGCGGGAAAAATCCGCATCGATGGGCATGCCACAGGCGCGGCCAACCAGCCATTCAGAAATCTGATTTAGGCGCGGCTGTAAGCGCCAAAGCGTCTCTCCCTGTGGCATGGGGGCCGATATTAATCGAGATGGGTAAATGCGCACGCTGCGCGGTTATGTGAATCGCAGGATGGTCACACCCTCCGAGCGTGTTAGCGGCTGCGCGTGCCACGGCTCGGCCGGCCCCGCGTCGGCTTGCGATAAATCGCAGGCTTGGGCGGCGCAGCGCTCGTGGTAACGGCCGCCGCCGTTTCGGCCGCCAGTTCATCCTCGACGATCTCATCGCCCATGCGGCGGATCTTCTCCCATTCAGGCGTTTTGTCGTCGATGTCGTTCAACTGCTGGCGCAGCTCCAGAATCTGATCGCGCAGCATGGCCGCGCGTTCAAACTCAAGCGCCTTGGCCGACTCGCGCATCTGTGTGTCCAGCTCGCCGATCAGTTTGCGCAGCTCGCCTTTGGGCAGCTTGGCCAGGCGCGCGCCGGTTTCGCGATCGCCAAACGCCGATCTGCCCTCGCCGACTTTGACGCGGTCGGTCAGATCACGAATCGACTTGTAAATGCTGATCGGCTCGATGCCATGCGCGGTGTTATGCGCCACCTGTTTGGCGCGGCGCCGGTTGGTCTCGTCGATCGCGCGCTTCATCGAGTCGGTCATCTTGTCGGCATACATGATGACTTTGCCCGCGACATGACGCGCCGCCCGGCCCACCGTCTGAATCAAAGAAGTGCCACTGCGCAGAAAGCCTTCTTTGTCCGCATCCAAAATGGCGACAAGCGACACTTCGGGCAAATCCAAGCCTTCGCGCAACAGGTTGATGCCGACCACCACGTCGTATTCGCCCAGGCGCAGATCGCGCAGGATCTCGATGCGCTCGACCGTCTGCACCTCGCTGTGCAGATACTGCACTTTGATGTTGAGATCAAGCAGATACTGCGTCAAATCTTCGGACATGCGCTTGGTCAAGGTGGTGACCAGCACGCGCTCGCCGCGCGCAGTGCGCTCGCGGATCTGCGCGATCAGGTCGTCGACCTGTCCGCGCACCGGCTTGACTTCGATCTCCGGATCGACGATGCCGGTCGGGCGGATCACCTGCTCGGCCACCAGCTGACTGTGTTTGAGTTCATACGGCCCGGGCGTGGCGCTGACATAGATCACCTGCCGGAAGCGCTGCTCGAACTCCTCGAACGTGAGCGGCCGGTTATCAAGCGCGCTGGGCAGGCGAAAGCCGTAGTCGACCAGCGTTTGCTTGCGCGCGCGGTCGCCGTTGAACATGCCGCCGATTTGCGGGATGGTCATGTGGCTTTCATCGATCACCAGCAAAAAATCATCCGGAAAATAGTCCAGCAAGGTAAACGGCGGAGTGCCGGCCGTGCGGCCGTCCAGATGCCGCGAATAATTTTCGATGCCGCTGGTAAAGCCGACTTCGCGCATCATTTCGAGGTCATAGCGCACGCGCTGTTCGATGCGCTGAGCTTCCAGCAGCTTGTCCTGCGCTTTGAACTCCTTGATGCGCTCTTCAAGCTCGAGCTCGATGTTTGTGACCGCCGCCTTCATCTTCTCTTCGGCGGTGATGTAGTGCTTGGCCGGATAAATGTCAATTTCATCGACCACGTTCAAGATTTCGCCGGTCAGCACATCGATCTCGGTCAGCCGCTCGACCTCGTCGCCAAAGAATTCGACGCGATAGGCCGTTTCGGTATAGGCGGGCTGCACTTCGAGCGTGTCGCCGCGCACGCGAAAGTGTCCGCGGGTGAGGCTGACATCGTTGCGCTGATATTGAATCGCCACCAGCATGCGCAGCACGATTTCGCGACGGCGCACCTCGCCTTTCTTGATCTTGACCATGAACTTGCCATAGTCTTCCGGGTTGCCGACACCGTAAATGCACGATACGGAAGCCACGATGATGACGTCGCGCCTGCTCATCAACGAGCTGGTGGCGGCCAGGCGCAGCCGGTCGATCTCGTCGTTGATCGACGAATCCTTCTCGATGTAAAGATCGCTCTTGGCGACATAGGCTTCCGGCTGATAGTAATCGTAATAGCTGACAAAGTACTCCACCGCGTTTTCAGGAAACATCTCCTTGAACTCGGAGTAAAGCTGCGCGGCCAGCGTCTTGTTGTGCGCCATCACCAGTGTGGGCCGCTGCGTGGCTTCGATCACTTTCGAAATGGTGAACGTCTTGCCCGTGCCGGTGGCGCCCAGCAAGGTGGTGAAGCGGTTGCCCGCATTCAGGCTCAACATTAGATCGTTGATCGCGCTGGGCTGATCGCCGGAGGGTTGAAACGGGGAATGTACCTTCAGCTCTGCCATCGGGCTCCTGTGAATGTGGAGCGCGCATTATACGACGACTTAGATCAGATGTTCTAGGCGCGGCATGCGCCAGTTGGGGCAATTGCGGGACGCTTGCAAGCCTATGCACAATGCGATATTGCCACTGGTGCCTGAAAGCTCGCTATACTCAATGGAACATGATCCGTGTCTTTATCGCCGATGACCATGCCATTGTTCGCAAAGGCTTGCGCCAGATCATTGAAGAGACGGCCGAACTCGAGCTGGCCGGAGAAGCGGTCAATGGTGAGGAAGTGCTCAAATGTGTGGGCAAGATCGACTTTGACGTCTTGCTGCTCGATCTGTCAATGCCAGGCCGGTCGGGTCTGGATGTCATACAAACCATTCGCGATCTTAAGCCGCAGTTGCCCATTCTGGTGTTGAGCGCGTTCCCCGAAGAGCAATACGCTGTGAGGCTGCTAAAAAGCGGTATCGCTGGCTATATGAACAAGGAGACCGCGCCTGAAAATCTGGTAGTCGCAATTCGCAAGGTCGTCGCAGGCGGAAAATACATCAGCCCGGAGCTTGCGGAGAGGCTGGCGACCGACCTGTCCAGTCCCAGCGACAAATTGCCCCACGAATTACTCTCAGATCGGGAATATCGCGTCTTATGCATGATCGGCGCGGGCAAAAGCGTAAGCCAAATTGCGCAGGAGTTGCTTATCAGTGTAAAAACGGTCAGCACCTATCGCACGCGCATTCTGGAGAAAATGGGGCTGCATACGACGTCCGAACTGATTCGCTATGCCATAGAGAACAAAACGCAATAGACAGCATAGGACAAACAAGGACAGCCACGCAGGACATTCCGGCTTGCACTTCCCTTTAAATACTCTAAGCTAACCAAGTGGGGTAACGCAGTTAATGAATGCGGTCGTCGTAGATGATTCTCTTATCGTTCTGGAGCGTGTGGCCAACCTTTTGCGAGAGCTGCCGTTGATTTCGTCCGTCTCGTTGGCGATTGATGGCAGTTCCGGATTGGATATCATCGAAAAGGAACATCCTCAGCTCGTCGTGCTGGACATCCATATGCCCAGCCTTGATGGCAAACGGTTCGACAGCGGGATGGATGTGCTCAAGGTGATCAAAAGCGCCCCCAACCCTCCGATTGTGATCATGCTGAGCAATTACGCCGAGCCCATCTATCGCTCCCGCTGTGCGCAGCTTGGCGCCGACGCATTTCTGGACAAGTCGAACGAATTTGACAAGCTTCTGAACGTTGTCAGTTTGTTGCTCACCCAACGCCGCTCTAAAGTCTCGTAGTTCCACGCTCGCAGCTCGAATCAGCTCTGTATGGCTGCCATTGAGCGCCTGAATTTGTGATCCTAATTGCAGGTTGTGCGACATTCCTCGCCCTTGTTCGTTGAGCGTTATCGGGTGTAGGACAGATGCCGACACCGCGGCCGCATCCTCTGACAGCACAGTCCGAAGTAAGCCGATATCGCCTCCTGGCCGTTTGCTCTACTATCAAGTCATCTCTCGTTTGCCGCTCAATCCCCATTGTCTTGAGCGGCAAGCGGGGGTGACCAGGGCAATATTGCCGCTTTGCGCCCTGGTCCGATATGTCAGACGCGGCAGCATCAACAGGAGGAAAATACTATGAACATGGATATCCTTAAAGGGAAGTGGAATCAGGTCAAGGGTGACCTCAAGAAGAGCTTTGGCAAGCTGACCGACGACGACATGTTGGTCATCGAAGGCGACATGACCAAGGCATCGGGCATTTTGCAGGAACGCTACGGTTACACCCGCGAGGAAGCCGAAAAGCGCTGGACCGAGTTTACCGGTCGCTTTGACGACACTGTCAAATCAGTGAAGAACGCCGCGTCCGACAAGCTGGACGACCTCAAAACCAAGCGGTAACGCAGCTGCCAGGCGCCGTTCTATATCGAACGGCGCCTGTTTTTCTTTCCAGCCTTTGGAGCAACCTATGGAAAACAATAACCTGACAGAGCTGTGGGCGCCGGTACTGCGAGACAATGTCCGCACCACGTTTGAGGCATTGTCAGACAGTGACGTGGAGCGCATCGACGGCAATATCGAAACGTTCATACAGGTCTTGGGCGAGCGATACGGTTATGCGCCAGAACACGCCGAAAGCGAAATCGACGCTTTTATGCGGAAATACAATACGTTTGATAATTCAGCGGCCTCGGAAGCGTTTTCAAATACCGCAGGCGAGCCCTCGGGTGAGGTGTTTTAGCTCTTCTTGAGGCATCGCGCAGCATTTGCCGCATCGCCAGCCGGATCACGGTCGTTCCTGTAATCTCCACATTACGGCAGATTTGGAGTGACTGTGGGTCGGCTTTTCGATTTTGCGCATAACGTAAGCGTGAGATCGATCGATTACGAAGCCACCCAAACTTTGCCGCCAGACGCTGGCAGGTCGATAGTTTTGGTGGCACTATCGCCCAACTCATCGTCATAGTTCCAGGTCCATTCATGCCAGGTGCCTGCCCGCGGAAAGGTGATCTTAACCTGCTGTAGATAGGGAGCCACATTTAGGCCGATGACCACCTGATTGCCGCCATCGTCCCAGCGCTTGAACACCAGTATTTTTCGGGCTTCATCGACGATCAGAGCCTCACAGTTGTTCAGAGTCAAGGCTGGATTGCGGGTGCGCAATGCCGCAAGACTCGCATACCAGTTCCTCAAATCTGCCCACGTGCCGTCCTCCAGCCGCTCCCACTGCAGTTTGTTTGTGTCGACGGTCTTGGGCGCATGCGTGCCAAATTCCTGTCCTGCGTACAGCATGGGCACACCCTTGGCAGTGAACAACACCATCGCGCCCAACTTGCTCTTGGCATTCACCGCGTGGTCAATATCAAGTGCCGGGTTCGATCGCACCTCAAAGGCGATGCGTTCCTGATCATGGTTTTCAAGGTAATTGATGGCTCGAGCGTGGTTATCGTATCCCGAGTTCTGAAGGTTTATGGCGCTGAACAGCGCCTGCATGTCGCCGTATCGCCAGCCTTGATGGTCACCTTCGCGCAATTGAGCACGGATCACACCGTGAAATGGCTCATGCCATGACGCATCTACGCCAGCGGACGAGATAACGCCGGCGGGATCGGGCAGATTTTCAGCAATCAGATAGACATGCGGCTTGCTCTGCCTGGCCGACCAGGTTATGAATCGCATGCCATTCTCCGCGTCAGCGCCAATGCCTTCCGTGTGGTCGTAGCGAAAACCATCGACATGAAACTCGTTCAGCCAGAATGTTTGCACGTCGCCGATAAAGCGCTTGGTCGCATCGCTCCAGTGATTGAAATCAGGAAATCCCCAGGGATTTCCGTCGTTGCCGAAGTACGGGCTGTCTTGATAGACATACATCATCGTCAACGGGTTGCTGCTGTCCGTGTGGTTGAACACCATGTCGAGCAACACCGCGATGCCGCGGCGATGCGCCTGATCGATCAATTCCTTCAAATCGTCGGCTTCGCCATAGGCGCTTTCCGGGCAGAAGAAATAGGCCGGGTTGTAGCCCCAGCTTCGATCGCCTGGAAATTCCTGAACGGGCATGAGTTCAATGGCGTTTACACCCAAGTCGCGAATGTAGTCCAGTCTCTCTGTCACACCCTTGAACGTGCCCGAAGGCGAGAAATCGCCGACATGCAACTCATAGATGATCAGCTGGTTCAGCGGCTTTATGTTGAATCCGCCGTCGCCCCACTCATACGCCGGCTTGCCCGCAGCAACAACGCTGTGCGGCACCCCGTTGCCTTCAATCCAGCGCAGCTTGCGGGAGTAAGGATCGGCGATGGTGACGCGTTGTTCGGAGTTTCTGTTGATCACGAATTGATACGCATGTTCACCTGGGCTGAGCGTGACTTGCGCCATCCACAGGCCATCGGCTTGAAGCGCCATAGGTGTTGCATCCGGGTTCCACTCGTTGAAATCGCCAATGACAGAAACGTCGTTTTTGAACGGCGCGAACAGCGCAAAACTGACGAACCCATTTCCGTGATGAACGGCGCCGGCGGGCGCCAACATTGCCTCAAGTCCTGTTTCTTGTGCCATGGAAAATTCCTTGTCAGTTCGATTCGGCCAAATGGCCCGACTCCTCAGCCGAAGCGATCAAGCTGCGCATCCGCTCAAGCATATTCCTGGTGCGAGGGGACGGCTGCTCCATCTGTTCCAGCGCATGCTGAGCTTCCGCCAACTGGGCCTTCATGTCCGCCAAGTTCGGCCTTGTGGCAGGAGTCTGGACGGCTGCAGGCGCAGGCCGCAACCACTCGGTAAGCGCAATCTGCAACGCCGCTGCAAAGGGCGGTGCGATCAGCAATCCCACTATGCCCAGTGCCTCCACCATCACAACAGTGATCAACAGCACCAGCACCGAACCATATCGCTCGCGCGGATAAAGCCGGCGCTCCACCACAAATTCCAGGAATGCAAAAACAGCAAACATGAATAGTGTGGCTGCAACGGCCAGCACTGGATTAATAAACAGGCCAAAGAGCAATACAGGAATCACTGCAACCGCTCCGCCGACCAGCGGCAGCAACCATGCCAATGCGGCAAACAATGCGCGTGTCAATGGATACCGAACACCCATGGCTGAGAATCCGATCGCAAGCACAATTCCGGCCAGCAGGAATTGCGCGACTTCGCTGCGCAGATAGGCGCCGATACCTTTCTCAATTTCGCGCCAGGTGAGGCGCACACGGCTTCGGTGAGCCGCAGGGATCAATGAGAGCAGCAGGCGCTCGAAATGAAGGCTGTCGGATGACCAATACAGGCTGATCACAATGACCAGTAGCGATTGTGTGACGAAATCGACGAGATTCATCGTCGCCGACATCGCGGCTTGGACGAGGCCTGTGTCGTTGCTCAGCAGCAGTTTATTGATCTCCTGCGCGTTGGGCATGCGTTGTATCAGGCTTTGTTGCAGCGGGCTGCCGATGCGCCAGGCTTCCTCGAGTTTGGCGTATGACAGGCTAAAGTTCTGCGATAGCGACTGAATTTCAGTGACCAAACTGGGGGTTACAAGCCAGATGATCCCAACCAGCAGAAGCACGCCAACGCCATAAATGAATGACATGGCCAGTGATTTGGGCACGCGCCGGGTGGTCAACCACTCAATCGGCGCACGCGTCATGGCAGCCACCGCCAGCGAGACAGCAACCAACGCGATGATGTTGGCAAACCGCCAAGCCAATCCCAGTATCCCCAGCGTAAGCAACGCCACAGCAGCGATCAGGGCGATGCGCTTGAGGTCAAGCGTCTTCATGCGGTCGCTCCTAGCGTTGTCGAGTGGGCATCCGGCGTTTGTGACGATGAGGACTCTTGCGCAGATTCCTCTGCTCCAGTGGGAGCGCCAGCCAGCATCGCCGCCAATTCCAGCGCCATCTGTTCAATCTGATCTTCGATATCCTCGGTCGCATTGCCGGCTTCCGCAGACATGAGGGTCTCGTCACCGCCTGTCTGGGACTTCGTGCGCGCCTGTTTCCGCACGTCTTCGGCCAGTTCGTTGGCCGCCAGACGCAATGCACTCATCTTGTTGCGCGATCCCGCCGCCGATTCCGTTGATGCTGCTGTTTCGGCAAAGGCTTCGGATCGCAAGGCAATGGAGCGCTCAACCAGTATTTGCAGCATGGCCGCCAGCGGGATGGCCAGCAGCGCGCCCAACAGGCCAAACAACAAGGTAAATGCCGTGATGGCAAGAATGGAGATAATCGGATTAATTCCAACCGATTTGTCCATCACTCGCGGCACCAGCAGGTTGTTCTCCACCTGCTGAATCACGACTGCTGCGATCACCACCCACACCGCGTGTTGCGGCGAAAGTGACAGCGCAATGACCAATGCAGGAAGCATGCCCAAGAGCGGCCCAATCATCGGCAGTGCCTCAAGCAGTCCAGCCAGAAGCCCCAGTACCAACGCATACGGCAGGCCAATCACCAGAAAAACGGCCGTCGACAGCACAAATATGAACGCGCACAGGATAAGTTGGCCTTGGAAGTAATGACCTACTTTGGTTTCCAGATCGCCAATCAGCTCGCGCCAGCCATCGCGTTTGTCATGCGGCACGCGCATCAGCAGCGCTCGCGTCACGCGTTCTGCATCCAACGTCCAATACACCGTCAGCATCAGCGTGGCGATGATCAGAAAGATGCTGTGTCCGATGCTGGCAACTGCGCTTGTCACCGATCCGAGTGCATTATTGATGGATGCGGATGAATCGGAGGCAGAAGACTGGTTGCCGCCGAGCAGCGCGGACAGTTCATAGGGCATGCTACTGCCGATATTGCGCAGGGACGCGGACGTGGAATGGGCCAGGCTTGACCGAAAGTCGGCGTAATAGACAGGAAGTTTGAGCGCAATTCCTGTTCCTTGATCAATCAGGATGGGCGCAACGAGAAATCCCAGCCCAATGACCAGCAGGAACAGCGCGCCAAACACCAACGCCACGCTTGCTTGGGCGCCAAGCCCGCGCGCCCGCAAGCGCTCAACCGGCAATTTGATCGCCACGCGCAGCATCATCGCCGCAAGCAACATGAACACCGCGTAGTCGAACCTGTATAGCAGCCAAAAAGTAGCACAGACGGCGGCCACGGTCAGAGTTGTTGCGACCACCCGGCTAGGCGTCCACAGGCTTGAAGGGATCGTATCTGGCTTCGACGCAAGCATTATTGAGATGCCACGGTACTGAAAACCGCTTTTTTGCGCTATCAGCGCCCGTGGTCCGCCCGCGTAGGACAAAACCTACACACCTCCGCTGAATGCTGACGCCATATGCAGTCATCAGCCGATATTCAGCTTCTTCGCGATTAGTTACCATGATCGCATGTCGGACAAAAAGCTTTCGAAAATCCTGGTCCTTGCGCTGTTTAATGCCGCGGTCGACTTCCTGGGCGAGGTCAAAACTGAGCGACAGCGCATGAAGAGTGGCATGTCAGACACGGAGTATGGGCTTGGACAGGAGAGCTCCAGGTTTGCCGGCCAGCGCGCCGGCGTTATTCACACTACAGGAGGAAGGCGTATGAATATCGAGGATCGATCGTATGGTTTTGCGCCAGGGTTGTTATTGGGCAGCCTGTTGGGCGGTTTGATCGGCGCAGCGCTTGCCTTGTGGTACGCGCCCCAGGCCGGCAAAAAGACTCAGGCCATGCTCAAGCGTGAAGCCAGCCATTTGCAGAAGCAAGTAAACAAGAAAGCCAGCAGCCTTGTGTCGTCGGCTGAAGAACTTGCCAATGAGGCGGCTGAGCGCGCAAGTGAATTGGCGGATCAAGGCCGTAATTTTGTGCAAGGCAAGGCCCGCAGTCTTAAAGAAGCGGTTGAACGTTAGAACACATCGCGCAGTGCGCGATGCAAATCAATATTAGGGATAGAAAGGAGAAATTAACATGATCAGTTTTATTATTTGGATTGTCATTGGTGGCCTGCTGGGCTGGATTGCCAGCATGATTATGCGGACGGATAGCCAACAGGGAACCCTGCTCAATATCGTTGTCGGCATTGTGGGTGCGGTGGTTGCAGGATGGGTGATCTCGCCTTTGGTCGGCGTGTCCACCATTAATCAGGGCAACTTCAGCATTGCCGCTCTGGCGGTGTCGCTGCTCGGCGCCGTTGTCCTGCTGGGTATTGTGAATTTGTTTCGACGTGGGACAGCGCGGTAGCCAAACCGAAGACCGAACGCATTAAGTCAGTGACAGATACAGCGTGCCCGGGCACATGCCAGCGCACGCTGTATCCATGTTCGACACTTTGGCAGTCGCGATAGAGGTTAGGAAGCATCATGAGCAAAACGTTGACACGGGAAGCGGTGACGACCAGCATCGATCTGGATGCAGGCACGCGCAAAACCATTGTTGATATTGTCAATCAGCAGCTTGCGGACACGTTTGATCTGTTTAGCCAGACCAAACACGCGCACTGGAACGTAAAAGGCATCCATTTCGGACAACTGCACAAACTGTTCGACGAGCTGGCGGAGGGCCTTGAGGATCACATAGACACTATCGCCGAGCGCGGCACTGCCCTCGGCGGAGTGGCGCAAGGCACCGTGCGACTGGCCGCAGGGGCATCGCGCTTGCCTGAGCTGGGGCTTGGGGCTGCGGATGGCATCGACTATGTCAAGGCGCTTGTCCAACGCTTTGCCGAGTTGGCCAAGTCGACACGCGCAGCCATCGATGAGGCAGACGAGGCAGGAGATGCCAGCACCGCCGACATGTTCACCGAAGTTTCGCGCGATCTGGACAAATGGTTGTGGTTTCTTGAAGCCCACATCCAGCATGCCTAAGCGGCCAAGGAGCAACTACACCCATGAACACTTTGCAAGATGTGCTAGCACATGAATTAAAAGATCTCTATAGCGCCGAGCAACAACTGACCAAAGCGCTTCCGAAGATGGCGGCAGGCGCTCAGAGTGAGGAATTGCGCCAAGCTTTCGACAATCATCTCGCGTTGACAAAGCTGCATGTGGATCGCCTGGAGCGAATCGCGGCGTCAATGGATACCAGCTTGCGCGGCCACAAATGCAAGGGGATGAAGGGGTTGATCGACGAAGGCAGTGAGCTTCTCACTGACAACACCCAGAACAGCGCGCGCGATGTCGCACTGATTTCTGCCGCTCAGCGCGTCGAGCACTATGAGATTGCCGCGTATGGCAGCGCCCTGGCATATGCGCGACTGCTTAGTGCAGAGGAGGCCGCGGCGCTTTTGCAGCTGACGCTGGACGAGGAAAAAACAGCCGACGTTACCCTCACGGAACTTGCCATGCGGGCGATCAATCCAAACGTGATGTGGACGGAAGACCGGGACGTGACCGAACGCGCCGGCAATTAGCGCGGGTGAATGGGAATCTCGACTGACACTGTGGTGCCGCTTCCAGGTTGCCCCTGAAACGAAATCTTCCCTTGCATAAGATGCACGCGTTCGCGCATGCCGAGCAAGCCCAATGAGCGGCTGCCTATCAGGTCTTGCTCGGCAATGCCCTTGCCATCATCCTTGATTTGCAGTTTCAGTACAGCGTCCTCGACCGCAATCGACACCACGACGTGGGTGGCCTGCGCATGTCGGGCCACATTGGTGAGCGCTTCTTGAATCAATCGGAATATGGTGGTGGCGTCGTCGCCCGGAAGCGGCACGTTTTCAACCGCGCATTGTAATGCGCAGGCGATTCCAGAGCGCGCTTCAAAATCGCGCACATGCCAGTCGACGGCGGCCACCAGGCCAAAATTGTCCAACACGGCCGGCCGCAGATCTGCCGCCACTTTGCGGGCGCTTTTGATGGCCTCATCCAGCAGCCCGTTTATCTCGACAATCTTGACCACGGCAGGATTGTTTTCCCGCTGCAATTGGCGCCCCAATGAGCTCACATCCATCTTCAATCCGGTCAGAAGCTGGCCGATCACATCATGCACTTCACGGGATACGCGCGCGCGCTCTTCTTCGCGTGTAACCTGCAGGCGCTTGGCGAGATTTCTCAATTGGTCGCGCGACGCCCTGAACGCTTCCGTGCGCTGTGCGACGCGGTTTTCAAGGTCCGCGTTGATGTCCTGCAGTTCCTGATAGAGCCGGGCGTTCTCAAACTCAATCGCGATGCGCCTGGCTATTTCCTGAGCTGTATGAATATCGTGGTCGTGAAAGTCACGGTCGCAGTCCATGAGGCCGAAAGCGATCACCCCGACAAGCTGACCACGCACCCCCAACGGCGCATACAACAACGAATGCAGGCCGTGCTCGCGCATGTTGGCAAAGCCCAGCCGCCGCGACGGATGCAGGCGTTCATAGTCCTCATCAGACATTCGCCGATAGAGTTCAATATGGCCGGAGTATGCCGCCGGCAAGCCGTCGCCGTCGATTCCATAGTCGAATCGCTCGCCGACCCGTATGCCGTCTGAAAGCGCTTGGGAGTGCGCTTCGGCGATGATGCGCACAGCGTTCGCGCCGTCCATGACGGCAATGGCGCACCAATCCGCGAACATCGGGACAATTACGTTGGCGGCGCCCTGGGCGATGTCGTCTACGCGTTTCTCTTGCGAGAGAACCGGCCCAAGCGCTGCCAGCAGCTGCTGTTTATGCTCCACGCGCTTGCGGTCGGTGACATCCTGGATAGCCGCAATGGCGTAGACCGGCACGTCATCCGGGTTGTATACCAGGCTGATGTGTGCCTCCACCCAGCGCAAGGTCTTGTCCTTGCGGATGATTCGGTATTCGCTACTACCCGCCCGCTGCAGCCCACTGCCCGCCGCCGCACCACTCAGCTGACTTTTGGCAATATCGCCGGGATAAATCAGATCCTGCAGCTTGAGGCCGGATAGTTCCGATTCGAGATAGCCGAAGATCTCGCAGAGCCGGGAGTTCACTCGGCGCATTTGGCCAGTGGCATAGTCAATTTCGGCTTTGCCAATGGCGCTCAAGTAGAACAACGCGCGAAATTGCTCCGCGTTTCGCTGCAGCTCATTCAGGCTGAGATGCTGTTGTGTCACATCGCGGGAAATGGCCACCAGACGCTTTGGCGCGCCACGCGCATCCAGAATAGGCGTTACATTCACATCCCAGAATTTCAAATTGCCTTTGGCGGTTTTGCGTGGGGCGACAAAATGGCCCACTCCGCTCGAGCGCGCATCCATCACCGCTTTGATTGCCTTGGCCTTGCCCTCGCCCTCCCACAGGTCAGACCATGCGCGGCCCCTATAGAGGTCAATCTGGTCAATTTCCAAAGCGTACTGCCCGGGGCCGTTCATGGAGATCAGCGTTCCGTCGAGGTCTAACACTTTGATGCTGTCGTTGCTGCTTTCCAGGATGCTGCGATTGAATTCCTCGCTGGCTCTCAGGGCTTCTTCGTACTCCAATCGCTCTGTTGCGTCGCGCGACACGCCAATGACGCCCACCAGCACTCCGTCGTCGTCAAAGATAGGCGAATTGGTAACTTCAACCACAAATGCGCGGCCGGCTTTGTCGTGAACGGCAAATTCGCCTTCCCAGCTTTCGCCCGCTCGCAACTTGTTCATGATCTGTTCAGCGCGCGACACGGCATCAGGCGGGGTCAACAAACTGCGCAGCGATTGCCCCACAGCCTCGGCAGCCGACCAGCCATACATTTGCTCTGCATAGCGATTCCAAAACAGCACGATGCCCTTTAGATCCACCGCGATAATGGACTGTTCAACCACATCGAGCAAATGCGCTTGAAACTGGAGCTGTTCTTCAATCGGCCGGTTGCTGATTCGGTGCATGCGCCATTTGTATCAGAAACAACTGAGTGCGCCAGACGGGGGCTTGGATCGGCCGAGTCCTGCGTCCCGAGTCCCGAGTCCCGAGTCCCGAGTCCCGAGTCCCGAGTCCCGAGTCCCGAGTCCCGAGTCCCGAGTCCCGAGAATGGTGTCGACCACTTGACGCAGAAGTCAATACCGCGTGAAATTTTCTCAGCACTCAGCACTCAGCACTCAGCACTCAGCGCTCGGGACCCGGGACTCCGAACTCAGGACTGTCAACCTAAACCTTAAACGCCTTGAACTGCGGCAGGTGTTTCTGATTCTGCTTAAGCATGGCGTTGACCATGGTCTTGATCTCGGCCATTGAACACACGGCCGCGGTCAGCGGGTCATGCACACACGCCCAGTAGACGAGATTCGGGTCGCCGGTCAGCGCGGCTTCGACCGTCATCTCTTCAATCATCGAGCTGGTGTGAACCAGCGTGACCAGCTGCGGCGGCAGCGGGCCGACGTGCACCGGATGAAAGCCCCCCTTGTCCACAAACACCGGCACTTCCACGCAGGCGTTCTCCGGCAGGTTGTCGATCAGCTTCTTGTTGGCCACGTTGCCGTTGTAGCCGAACGTTTCGCCGCCCTGCAGGGCGTTGATGATGTAGGCGGCATATTCATGGCCGCGCTCCAGCTTGATCGGCGTCTTGCTGGCCAGCCACTTCTTGGCATCGACGCGCCAATTCTTGGCGCGGGCGCGATAGTGCTTGAGCACATACGCGTATTCACCCGGGTTCCAGCCGGTGCCGGGTGTGCAGTATTTCTCGATGAGGTCCGGGCGTTTGCGGAACCAGGGGTTGTACTCGCTGTTGTGGCCGCTGCTCTCAGTGACGTAATAGCCCAGATGAATGAACATCTCGTTGCGCACGATCTCTTCGTTGTAGACCTTGGGCTTCTTCATCGCCGCGCGCAGCTCAGGGTAGGCGTCCTTGCCGTTGCGCTCGTATTTGAGATAGAACGCCTGGTGGTTGATGCCGGCGCAGGTATAGGTGATCTCGCTCATGTCGGCGCCGATCCAGCGCGCCAGCATTTCGGCGGTGCCCTGCACGCTGTGACACAAGCCGGTCACCGGGATGAACGACTCGCGCTGCATGGCGCGGCACAGCATCGCCATCGGGTTGGTGTAGTTGAGCATCACCGCATTCGGGCAATACTTCTCCATGTCCTTGACGATGCTGAGCATGAGCGGAATCGTGCGCAAGGCGCGAAAAATGCCGCTGGGGCCGCGCGTGTCGCCGATGTTGGTGTCGACGCCGAATTTCTTGGGGATCAAGATGTCGTGCTGCCAGACGTCGACCGAGCCGGCCAACACGGTCACGATGACAACATCGGCGCCCTTGAGCGCTTCTGCGCGATCGGTGGTGGCTTCAACTTTGGCCGGATAGTTGCCCATCTCCACGATGCGGTTGATGGACTTGTGAATGAAGTCGAGGCGCTCCTTGTCAATGTCCATCAAGCTGAGCGTGGCATCTTTGAGCAGTGGAAAGGTCAGGATGTCGCGGACCAGTCCGCGCGTAAACCCCAGGCTGCCCGCGCCGATGAATGCAATTTTTGTCATGTCGGTGTTTTTCCTATTTGAGATGAACGACCGCGTTGAGATTGTGCGGCCGGTCGGGATTCAGATTTTTGCGCAAAGCGCGCGCAAGCGCCAGTTGCTGTCCGGCGACGACGTACAGCGCGCAAGCGCCCGGCGCGGCGAAGTCGGCCGGGCCGCGCGCGTCCTCGCCGCCGATTTCCAGCACCCGCGCGCCAAATTTCCGCATGTCCGAGAGAACGGCCGCTTCCTGGTCGTTGCCAGGTTGTAGCAAGCCCACGATCAGGCTCTTGTCCGATGCCATCGTCTGCGGGCCATGCCGAAACTCCAGAAAGTGAAAAGGCTCGCTTTCGCTGATGGACATTTCCTTCATCTTCAAGCTCAGCTCGCACGCCAGCCCATAGCGCGGGCCGGAGCCGAGGAAGTAAACGCGCTCGATGGACAAGTCACCGCCGAGCGTTCCGGTTATGCCGGCATACGCCGTCAGCACGCGCTGGCAGGCGCCAGGCAGATCAGCGATTGCGGTCTGCAACGCGGCATCGTTGCCGCCGACGATCTGCGCGCAAGCCCAGCCGGCCAGATACAGCGACGTCAGGGCGCGGGTTTGAGCCAGGCTCTCTTCTTGCGCCGGCTCGAGCAGCACGTTAACCCGCCCGACTCGGGCGAGCGGCGCCTCGGGATAGCAGGAAATTGTCAGCACTTCGCCCACCCTGCGTGCCTTGAAGGCTTCGCATGCGCGCAGCACTTCGGTGGTGGCGCCGGAGCGGCTGAGCGCGATCAGCAGCGTGCGCCTGGGCAGGAACGCCGAGCCCGCATTGAGCCAGATTTCCGACGCCGGCTGCGCCAGCGCATTGATGCCGCACTCGCGCAAATGCGCCGCCACGGACAACGCGGCGTAATAGGGCGATCCGCAGCCGGTCACCAGCACCTGCTCGTAGGCGCCATCGCGCCAGAGCGTTCGCAGTTGCGTTTGCATTCCGGCCATATGCGAGAGAACGGCGCGCCACACGGCAGGCTGCGATTCAATTTCGCGGCGAGAGAATGCGCCAGCGGCGCTATCGGGCTTTGGTGTTGTGCTCATGCAGTGATAACGCGCACTCCTAGCGCGGTGATGGCAGTCAGTTGTGCTGGATCCACGGCACTGTCGGTGACCAATGCATGGATCGCGGACAACGGCGCGACGAAGGCCGGGGCAATTCGGCCGAATTTGGTGTGATCGGCCACCACGATGATCTCGCGGCCCACTTTCAAGATGGCGCGGTCGGTCATCGTTTCAGGCGCATAGGCATTGGTCAGGCCGGCGCTCGAATCAATGGCGCGAATGCCGATGATGACCTTGTCCGCGCGCACGTCGGCCAGCGCGTGCTCGGCCGCGTGGCCAATCAACGACATTTCGCTGCGCCGCAGCTGCCCGCCCAGCGCGATCACATCGATGCGGAGAATATCGGCCAGCACGTTCACTACCAGCAAAGAGTTGGTGATGACGGTAAGCTTGCGGCAGTTGCGCAGATTGCGCGCGACCTCAAGCGTGGTTGTGCCGCTTCCAATGAATACCGTGTCGCCATCGTTAACCAGCGCCGCCGCCGCCGCGCCGATGCGCCCTTTCTCCACGCGCTGCTCGTCCTCGCGCTCCAACGCAGGCAGTTCGGGCGCAGGCGTGCGGGCCGCTTCCGGCACAGTGCGTGCGCCGCCGTGCACGCGTTGCAGGCGGCCGCGCTCGGCCAGCACGTCCAGATCGCGCCGCGCCGTTGCCGGGCTGATCCCGAAAGACCGCACAAGCTGGTCAACGCTGACGCGCAGATGATGTGTTACAAACTGCGCGATCGCTTCTTGGCGTTCGACGTTTGATAGCGGCGCCCCTGTGGGAGATTCCTTGGCGTCGATCACGGCAGAGCCAGAATACGTCACAAGCGATCATTTTGTCAAGCATGCGTTTGACAAAACAATCATAAACAGTCAGAATCACTCAGATCTCGTTCCAAAACACGCATCATGACACAATTTTCACTCACCGCCGGAAGGTGGCGTGGGCTGCAGCAGTGCTCGACACTGCGCGGCGCACTGGTCACCATGGCCATCGATCAGCGCGGCAGCCTGCGCCAAGCCATGCGCCCGGACGCCCCCGCCGCTGTAACGCCGGAAGAAATGACCTCGTTCAAGCAGGAGGTCGTAGGCGTTCTTGCGCCGGCTGCCCCCTCGGTGTTGCTCGATCCAGAAGTCGGCGCGGTGCAGTGCGTCACCGCAGGCGCGCTGGCTGGCCGCAACGGATTGATGATCGCTGTGGAAGCGTCCGGCTACAGCGGCGACGCGACGGCGCGCATGAGCCGCGTGCTGGACGGCTGGAGCGTGGCCAAATCCAAGCGCATGGGCGCCAGCGCGGTCAAGCTGCTCGTCTACTATCACCCGGATGGACCGACCGCGCGCGAGACTGAGAAATTCGTAAAGCAGGTCGGAGCCGATTGCATCGCCAACGACATTCCCATGTTTCTTGAACCGTTGTCCTATTCTCTCGACCCAGCCAAAAAGGCGCTGTCGTCCGATGAGAAGCGCCATGTGGTCGTTGAAAGCGCCAGGCGGCTGGTGGCGCCGGGCGTCGATGTGGTCAAAGCCGAGTTTCCGTTGGACGCCAAAGAGCAGCCGGACGAGCGCGTCTGGGCTGCAGCTTGCGCCGAGCTTTCAGCCGCGTGCACGGTGCCATGGGTGCTGCTGTCCGCCGGTGTCAATTACGAAACCTTTGTGCGACAAGTGACCGTAGCTTGCCAGGCCGGCGCAAGCGGAGTGGCGGTTGGACGCGCGGTGTGGAAGGAAGCGGCCACGCTGAGCGGCGTCGAGCGGCGCGCATTTCTGGACACCGTGGCCCGCGAGCGCATGACGCGCATCACCGCGCTGTGCGATGCGTTGGCCAGACCGTGGACCACCTTCTACACGCCGGCGTCGATCGACGAAAAGTGGTATGAGCGTTACTGACTTTGACGTGGTGGTGGTCGGTGAACTAAACGCCGACCTCATCCTCAGCTGCGACTCGGCCCCGCAATTCGGCCAGGCAGAAAAGCTGATCGATGACGCCAACCTTGTGCTTGGCAGCTCGTCGGCTATTTTTGCCTGCGGCATAGCGCGACTGGGTTTGCAGGTGGCGTTTGTCGGCGTCGTGGGCGACGACATGCTCGGCCGCTTCGTGCTGGAGCAGCTGCGCGCGCGCGGCGTGACCTGCGACGGCGTCGTGGTTGACCCAGCCCTCAAAACCGGGCTGAGCGCAATCCTGGTGCGCGACAGCGGCGATCGCGCCATCCTGACCTATTCCGGGAGCATTGGCGCTTTGCGCTACGACCAGATCGATCAAACCTTGCTGGCGAGCGGCAGGCATCTGCATTTGGGGTCGTATTTTTTGCTCGACGCGCTGCGTGCCGATGTGCCGCGCCTGTTTGACGATGCGCATGCGCGCGGCCTGCGCGTTTCGTTCGACGCCAACTTTGACCCGGCCGAGCGCTGGGACGACGGACTGGCCGATGCCTTGAAGCGCACCGATGTGATGTTGCCGAATGAGACCGAGGCGCTGGCGATCAGCCGGCAAAGCGACATCGACGCCGCACTGCGTGTGTTGTGTGAACGCACGCCGATCGTTGCGGTCAAGCTTGGCGCGCACGGCGCGCTGGCCCAGAGCCACGGCGCGCGGGCGCGCGCGCCGGGTTACGCCATGCAGGTTGTCGACACCGTTGGCGCGGGCGATAGTTTTGACGCCGGGTTTGTATATGCGCTGCTGCAGGGCTGGCAGCTGGAACGCGCGCTGCGCATGGCCTGCGCCTGCGGCTCGCTCAGCACGCGCGCTGCCGGCGGCACCGCTGCGCAAGCTACGCTGGCCGAAGCACTGGCGTTGGTCGAAGGCGGCGCGGCATGATTCTGTGCGTCACACCCAACCCGGCCATCGATCTAACCATGAACGTCAAAGGCTTTTCAGTCGGCACGATTCATCGTGTCACGGACAGTTTTGCCGTGGCCGGCGGCAAAGGCATCAACGTCGCGCGCGCCATCCGCATTTTCGAAGGCGATGCACCCTGCGCAGGATTTCTCGGAGGCCATACCGGCGACTATCTTGAAGCATTGGCCAAGTCTGAAGGCATGCGCGGCGTATGGACGCGCGTGAATGGCGAGACGCGCACGTGCGTCATTGTGGCCGACCCCGAGCAAGGCGATGCCACCGTGATCAACGGGCTCGGCCCGCCGGTTGGCGAGAGCGACTGGCAGCGGCTGGGCGACGATGCACGCACGCTTGCGGCCAGCGCCACACAGATTTGCGTTTCCGGCAGCCTGCCGCCCGCACTGTCGGGAGCCGAAAGCCCGGCGCCGTTTGTGCGCTTGCTGCGCGAGTGGGTAGCGGCTGGGCGCAGCGTGTGGGTGGACAGCAGCAACGCGGCCTTGCGCGCTGCGCTCGATGTGCGCGGGATCAGCATCAAAGTCAACGCCAGCGAGCTCAATGCGGCGGCCGGATTGTCGGCGCACAGCTCCGGCGACGTGCTGGCCGCGGCCCAGGCGCTGCGGCGCGAGCGCGGGCTGGCGCGCATTGCAGTCACGCTTGGCGCGGCAGGCGCGGTGCTGGCCAGCGACGCGGGCGGCTGGCGCGCGAGCCCGCCCCAGCTCAAAACAGTCAGCTCGGTTGGCAGCGGCGATGTGATGCTCGGGCGTCTGACGCACGCGCTGGCGCTGGGCCTGAGCGAGGGGGAGGCGTTGCGCGAAGCGGTGGCCGCCGCATCGGCCAACACGTTGTCGGCCGGCGGCGCGCGATTTAGCCTGGACGAACATGCCCGGGTACGGGAGCAAACTCAGCTATGGAATTAAGCGACTACCGGCCTCGTTCACGGCTTGTGACCAAAGTCACGGATGTGCGCGCGCCGCGCTTTCCAGTGATCGATGCGCACAACCATACCGGCGATTTTGCCGGCGGCTATGACAAGCGACCGCCGCAAGCGTTGTTCGATGCGCTGGATGCCGCGGGCGTGCGCGCGTATGTCGATCTTGACGGCGGCTGGGGAGAGGACATTCTGCGCCACCGTCTGGACACATTCAAGTCTCGCGCACCGGATCGCTACACGGTCTTTGGTGGCGTCAACTGGGCGCGCTGGCCGGAGTTTGGCGACGGCTTTGGGGAGTGGGCGGCCGGGCGCCTGCGCGAACAGGCGCGCTGGGGGGCGCAGGGTCTGAAAATTTGGAAGCCCTTTGGGTTGCAGGTGCGCGATCAGCACGGCGCGTTGGTCGCCGTGGATGATGCGCGTCTCGACCCTTTATGGGCGACTGCCGGCGAGCTCAAGCTGCCGACGCTGGTGCACATCGCCGACCCGGTGGCGTTTTTCGATCCGCTCAACGCGCACAACGAGCGCTGGGAAGAGCTGCATGCGCACATGGACTGGCACTTTCCGGCTCCGCAGTTTCCGGCGTTTTTGACGATCCTGGAGCAATTCGCCAATCTGGTGACGCGTCATCGCGCCACCACGTTTATTGGCGCGCATGTGGCCTGCTACGGCGAGAATTTGGGCTGGGTGTCGGACCTACTCGATCGCTGCCCGAATCTGTTCATCGACTTCAGCGCGCGCATCAGCGAGTTGGGCCGGCAGCCATATGCTGCGCGTCGGCTTTTTCTGCGTCATGCCAGCCGCATTCTGTTCGGCACAGACAGCGGCCCGGATCTTGAGACCTATCGAACCTACTTTCGCTTTCTGGAGACCGACGACGAGTATTTCAATTACAGCGCGCGCAGCGAGATCCCACGGCAAGGCCGCTGGATGATCTACGGGCTGCACCTTCCGGATGACGTGTTGCGGGCGGTGTATGCCGAGAACGCGCACCGGGTTTTGCGGTTCTAGAACCTGGGCCGCCCAAACTTGGGCTCCACCTCAAGGTGTAGGCCACCTCCAAGTAGAGCCCATCTTAAGGTGTAGGCCACCTCAACGCGGGTACTTTCCCA
>JANMNW010000431.1:0-2541 GCA_031368515.1 Chloroflexota bacterium | reverse complement strand
GTTGCAGCAACACCAGGCCACATGTAAATAGGCAACCTGCGCTAAAACGGATACCCCTTATAGCCATTAATTCCTTTCTGACAGGAAATCTCTCCGGTATGCCAACAGCAATTGGAGATCACAAAGGCGGAAATCACGAATCCCGTCGTTTGCACGCCGAAGCCTACGCCGGACAGATCGATCGCACGCGCTAGATCGTCATCGCTTAGTCCATCGAGATATGCGCTCGTTGAGGCGAAAACGGCTTGAGCATAGGCGCGCGAGTTCACAACATTGCCATATGTCTCACTCGACCAGCCAGCCCACATCGAAGGATCAGATGGCGCCTGTTCATCAAATCCTGTTTTGTCCCGCCATTCTGCCGCGAATAGAGGAGCTTTCTGCTGCAAGATTGCGTTAACGGTGAGATCTTCGACTATAAGGATGTGAGCATAATAACTGCCAATTGTTCTCGGAAGCCCTGGTGGTTGCTTCGTGGCGAGTTCAGTACTCACATCTGCCACGGTGTTCTCGAGAGTGTCGTGGGCAAACTTGATCTGATCGCGTAGCAAACTAATCATGCCTTGCGTGTTAGCCATAATATCTCCTTGAAATCATGTGACGATCTTATTGATCATTGTAATATGAATCAACATGGTTTGCACGATCGCTGGAAAGCATATCCGTTTGCCAAGTCCGAATTGCAAGCCGTGTAGCAGAGGGAGCGCCGATGACTTTGCTTTTTCTCTGATGCTGTCGCGACCGATTGAAATAGTCGACAAATGAGGTAGTGAATCAGCAGATCAACGACCGGCACGAAGTCGCACGCCCCGATGTCCGCACCATGTATCTTCAAAAACTTGACCGTTTATGGCGGTCTGGCGGCCGATCGGCCGCTGATCCAAATATTTCTGGATAGTACGTTTAGGCACCTTGAGGTCGAGCTTCACACTCGCCGCGGATGCGCTCCGCACCCCACAATGCGTTCTCTGCCGCCATACGCCGGTTCAGCGCAATCCTCGCCGCCGGCGTACGAGTCAGCCGACCATGCCGCTGGCTCTTCCAAGTTCGGAATAGACGATATCCCATCCAGTGCGAGCGGAGCAGCGTCGCGGGCTAGACGATCATTAGGCCTGACGCCACTTGCGCGTGAACTTTGCCAGCAGCAGAAGATGCAAGCGGATGGATTGGCTCAGCTTCGGCCATTTCGGCTGGCGGTTGAGCAAGCTCAGCTGTGCCGCAGCAGCGCGTTCTCTGCAATCAGATCGGCCTTGCTGCGTGACAGATGGAGAACGGCGGTGACCAGAAACGATGATGACGCTGGTCGAAGACAAGCTTTGACAAGACGATGGACCAATTCGCTTATGCGGATTAAGAGCCGGCGCGCGATTGAGGCGATGTCAGCACTTGGCACGACTGCCATTCTCGCGGACCAGATTGGCTTTCAAAACCCATCAGACCAGCGCGAATCGGCAATATTGGACTGGGGATGAACCCGCGTAGCCAGTACAGGCCAGGACAGGTATCCGAACAGCCACGTTTCCAGCCAGTTGTCCAACTATCGCACCAGATGAGAAATGAGAGTTGTGACTCGCAGTGTCTGCCCATTGTGGCAGATTCGGATGACGGGCGCCAGCGGTCAAATATGTCTGTTTTTTGGCCCGGATGAGGTTCGTAGCCAACACAGCATTCGTTGCATGGCTCATGCAGGACAAGCCAGCACAGGCCAGAATCATTGACCCGCGCGAACGGCGATCTGTCGCCGCCGACATCCACGGGAAAATTCAGCACAAACCACTAGAGTTTCAAGCCGTGGGCGAAATTGACCGGCAGTTCGATCCAGATCCCTTGGTCAGTGGTCAGTCTTTGCACCTCTGCCAGATGCTCAGACCTAAACTGTTCGAGCTCTGATGCGGACAGGTGCAACATATCCAGTCGACTCAAGCTTGACCACTCCTCATTCCACCATTCCTCTGCCGATTGGAAGTAGTATCCCAATTGTTCGCTCTCTACCTCGCTCTGCACAAAGCCCGCCTCTTGAAGTAATTGTCGACACGTCTCCGGCTTTGCCAGCCGCTCGGTTGGTGAGGATGTTGGTACGGAAACACCGTACTGCTGCAGGCGTGCGTCCCACAGGTCCATCAGTGGTTGGCGGAAAGTTGGCCCAAATCCCGAAAATCCCACTCGTCCTCCAGGTTTCAACACACGATGCCACTCTTTCAGAGCCGCGAGCATATCCGGGACGAAAAAAAGTCCGGACGCACAGATCACTGCGTCAAAGCTCTGGTCAGCGACATCCAGGCGCTCTGCATCGCCTACCAAGAACTCGATATTCGTCAGGCCCGCTGCAGCGACCTTCTGCTTAGCGTGCTCCAGTAGCTCGGAGGCAAGATCCACACCAAGAACTCTGCCGTGCGGACCGACGTGCTGGGCTGCAGCCAGAGCCACCCAGCCGGTGCCTGTCGCGACGTCTGTACTGCGCCCAAAGCGGTGTACACCTTTGAGCCGTTGCTCTGAGACTGTTTCGGCATGTTGCTGAGGCCATTTTTGCTCGTAGGCGGG
>JANMNW010000429.1:0-1802 GCA_031368515.1 Chloroflexota bacterium | reverse complement strand
CCGATGTGCTCATGCTGTGCCGCGCGCTCGGCCTGGCCAAGACTGTGACCGTGCTGGACATTGCACGAAAGATTGACGTGTCGCAAGACGGCACAGACTCACCCGCGCTCGTGCGCGGGTTTGCGCTGTTTGGCGTTGTGGCGCGCATCGGATTTGATGCGTTCCCGCGCATCGAGATTGTCGACTATGGCCAGATGCCACGCGGCATCAAAGCGCCAGGCTATGCGACCTCAACTTTTCTGCACTGGATCTTGCGCGAGTCTGCTGAGGTCTATCACGATCCGCTCTACGCAACCGACATAGGCCGCATCACCATTGACCCGGCCATCATCGAACGCGCTCATGTGGCTGGACTCGCACGCGCCAAGGCCGCTGGATTCGACTGTCGCAGCGTCGGTGTCGTTGAGGCGCTGCAGCAGGTGCCGCCGCCCCAACTCGGAGGAACAATGCCCACAGGCAAAACATCCGGCCGCGCGATCGTGCGCTGGAAATCGTGGAATGTGCGCGAGACTGCCGATGTAAAAAGCGGCGTTGCGGCAGGCGCCATCGAAGGCGAACTTTACAACGGCGATCAGTTCACGGTGCTGCGCGAACTGACCGTCGGCGGGCTAACGTTTGCGGAGATCGACCTGGCAGCCGGCGGCGCGCAGCTGAAAGCACGAAACACGGCCGGCCAGTTACGCCGCACGTATGTGCTGAAGCAGGGCAATGGCTGGCAGTATCTCGAACCGATTCAGACCGCGCCGCCGATTCCCGCCGGCGTTATCGGCGTTCACCCAGCGCTGCCAGCGCTGCCGTTCAACAAGCGCCTGGGCGTGCACATGCTGACGACCGGCAAGCCGCCGCTTCAGGAATGGCTTGACGCTGGCTGTCGTTCGTTCACGGTGATGGACAACGTAGCTGCTGCGCGTGAGGCGCGCGCCGCTGGCGCCGCGGTCATCTATCGCCGCTACATCCAAAGCGGTGTGCCCGACCCGGCTGAATTCGTGAAATACATGGGGCTCGATGCAGGCGACCGCGTGATGCCGATGGGTATCAACGAAGCCGACAGTATGAGCACGAGCGATCTTGTACCGCGTTTTGCGTGGGACAAAAAATTCGCCGAGGCCGTGTGGCAGCGATACCCCAACTGTTTCCCGGTGATCGGTTCGTTTTCGATGGGCACCCCGCAGATTGAAAACCCCGATGTGGCGCGTGTGTGGCGCGAGACCTACGGCAAGTTCCTCAACGACAACTGGCACCGCGTCGGCCTGAACTATCACAGCTACTCTGGCCGGCCTGATGCGTCATTCCCGCCGCCGCAGGCTGGTGTGGTGACGCCCGAGTGGCTTGAAATGCGCCACCTCAAATACGGCTACGACGCGACACTGGGCGCGCTCGACAAGCGCGTGATCCTGGTAGGTGACGAAACCGGCGTAGACCAGCAGGGCACCGGTGGCTTTGCCGGGTGCGGGTATGACGACGCAACGTTCATGCGCTGGTGGGAGATGCGGCGCGCGCTGTTTGAGCCACACCCGCAGCAGTACGTGTTCAACCTGTTTCAGGCCAATCCCGATAACGAACGATGGGCGGGGTATGAAGTGCGCCGGTTCCGGGATCTGATCAAGGCGCGGATCTGGGCGGGGTAAACAACTGGTGCTCGACACGTTCCCGTAGCGACCGGGAGCGCGTCGAGCACTGACAGTGTAGCAAGAAAACACATAGATGCATCAATCACAAACACAGTCGCAGAGGGGCGTAGGCAAATGGCAGACGTTGGGAATCTTGAAGATCGAGTGAGAAGGCTAGAGGTCATCGTGGTG
>JANMNW010000424.1:0-33029 GCA_031368515.1 Chloroflexota bacterium | reverse complement strand
ACAAAAAACACACCGGCCGCCGGGCGGGGGCGGGGGGGGGGGTTGCGCCCCCCCCCCCCCCCCCCCCCCCCCCCCGCGGCGGCACTTTTACCTGGGCTTTAAACACGGCGCCAAGCCGCCTCCGCTCTGAGTGTTTGGCTGAGCCGGGGTTTAGACACCGCTTCTTTGCCGAGTTACAAAATCCTGAACCGCGCTCCTTGCGGCAGACAGACGCAGCAGCAGCGCTACAATTCCCGCATCATGACGAGCATCCTTGCCGCCCGCTCCGAGGCGCAGTTTGACCAGATCCGGCTGCTGTGGAGAGAGTATCGATTGGATGTCGAGGCAATGGCGACGGCCGAAGGCACCTGCGGCTGATTTGAAAGCTTTGATGCGGAGCTCGTGCAGCTCCCCGGAGAGTATGCGCAGCCGCGCGGCGGATTGTGGCTGGCCCTGGGCGACACGCAGATCGCGGGTTGCGCAGCCCTGCGCCCGCTTGACGCCAACGCCTGCGAGTTGCGGCGCGTGTTTGTGCGCCCTGCCTGGCGCGGCAAAGGCGCCGCGCGGCAATTGCTCGCCCAAGCCATCGCTGCGGCGCGCAAGGCCGGATACGGCGAGATGCGCCTGGAAACGCTGGCCAGCATGCGCGCGGCAATCGCGCTATATTCAAGCATCGGCTTCCGCGCGATTGCGCCGTACAACCCAAGCAGCGGGACCGATGACGTTCTGGCCATGAGCCTGATGTTGTCCATGGCGTAGCCAGGCGCTTGTTCGAATACCAAACCCATGAAAGGCACTCCCATCAGTGAAGAGCTGCATCAATACATTCTCGACACGTTTGTGCACGAGGATGATTTGCTGCGTTCGCTCCCGGCCGAAGCCGAAAAGCTCGGCATCCCGCAGATACACATTTCACCCGAGCAGGGCACGATGCTGCAGCTGCTCATGCGCATGATCGGCGCCAGGCGCGTGCTGGAGGTCGGGTCGCTGTTTGGCTACAGCGCCATCTGGATGGCGCGCGCGCTGCCTCCCGGCGGCAAGCTCGTCACGGTGGAGCTGGAGGCGAAACACGCCGAAGCCACGCGCGCCAATGCCGCGCGCGCCGGTCTGCATGACAAAATCGATGTGCGCCAGGGCGATGGCGCCGTGCTTTTGCCGCAACTTGGGTCGGAGGGCCCGTTCGACATGGCCTTTATCGATGCGGACAAAGCCGGCTATGTCAACTACATCGACCATGCGCTCACGCTGGTGCGCAAAGGCGGGCTGATCATCGGCGACAACGCCAGCGCCGCGGGCGAAGCCTGGAAAAAAGACGGCAGCGAGTTTTCGCGCCACATCCGCACATTCAATCAACGCATGGCCAGCGAGCCGCGCTTGTTCTCCTTGCTGATCCCCATTGCCGATGGCATGTGCGTCGGTTTGGTGCAGTAACGTGCTCACGTTGAGGCGGCGGACGGCCGGTCGATTGCCTCTGGCGTTATTCGCCGCCACAGCTCTGTTCGCCGCCTGCACACAGCCCAGGCCGCCCGCGACGCCGAACGTGCCGCCAACGCGTGCGGCGACCGCATCACCCGCCCCATCGCCAACCGCGGTGGCTGTGCCCTCCGCCGCCGATGCCGCGGTGGTGACGTGGTTGACCGGCGACGACCCGGATGCGAGCGCGAACTCCTCGGCGCTCGATGCGATTGTCGCCCGATTCAACGCCGCGACAAAAAACGCGCCCGAATGGGTCAATCAGCCGCAGCCGACCGACGCGATCGCGGCGATTCTCACAGCCGCAGTGCACACAGATAGCCGGGTGCCGGATGTTGTGCAGCTCGACGGCGAAGCGCTGACGCTGGCGCTCAACAATGACACGCTGAGCGATCTCAGCGAGTGGGCCAATGGTCAGCCCTGGCTCTGGCAGCTCGACGCCGGCGCACTGGCCGTTTGCACCGGACCGGATGGCCGCCTGTACTGCGTGCCGCATGCGCTGTCGCCCTATGTGATCGTCTACTGGACGCAGCATTTTCCGGACGGCTTCCCGCGCACCACTGATACATTTCTGCGCCGGGCCGAGGCGCTCAAGCCAAACGACCTGCCCGTCATGGCGTTTGATGAAAAGAACGGCGCTTTTGCCTGGATGCTGCTCAGCGCCTATGGCAGCCCACTCGATGACGGCAAAGGCCGCATGACGCTGAACACTCCGCAAACCGTGCAAGCGGTCGAACTCCTGCGCGCCCTTTCCAAGAGCGGCTATGTCGCCCATGCGGATGCCTTCGCCGCCGCGCGCGCAGCCGCGTTGACCGCGCGCTTTGACAGGCTCACCCGAATGCAACGCCTGACCGCGCCGAGCGGCAAAACGTATTCCGGCGACGCGCTTGGCACGGCGCTGGCGGCCAGCGAGGCAAAACTCGCACCAATGTTTGCACCCTCCGGCTCCGCAACACCGTTAGGCTGCGCAACAGGCGTGTCCGTGCTGGCAATTCCCAAGGGCGCGCGCAACGAACCCGGGGCCCGGACGCTGATCAGCTGGCTGATGGACGACGATCAGGCAGGCGACTGGATCGCGCATGTGGGCGGCGTGCCCGCGCGCAAGACCGTCGGCTGGTCGGCGGCCTCGGCGCAAGCCGCTCGGGTTGCCGCGACGGCCGGCGTGTGCAAACAATGGCAAGGATCGCTCAAGGACGTTGACGGCGCGCGCGCGCTGATCCTAAACACGCTGTTGGCGCTGACGAGCGGCGCCGAGTCGGCCAACCCCAATATCGCCGGCGTGTTGGCGCGCGCAGAAGCCCAGTACAACGCGAAAAACGCTCCGCAATGACGACATCGCTCAGGCGCCATGCGCCAATCATCGTCATCCTCGCCCTCGCAGCGGCATTGCGCCTGTTTCAGATCGGTGCGCAATCGCTATGGTACGACGAAGGCAACAGCGCGCGCATCGCCGAGCGCAGCCTGGCGCTGATCATCGCCGGCGCGGCGGGCGATATCCACCCGCCGCTGTATTACATGCTGCTCAAAGTGTGGCGGGCGATATTCGGCGAAAGCGAGGCGGCGCTGCGCAGCTTGTCGGCTGCGTTTGGCGTGGGCGCCGTTGCGTTTGCCTACGCCGCAGGGCGCGATCTGTTCGGGCGCCCCACTGGCTTGATCGCCGCGGCATTGCTGGCAGTCGCGCCGTTCGCGGTGTATTACGGCCAGGAAGCACGCATGTACGCAATGCTGGCGTTCTGCGCGGCGGCATCGACCTGGGCTTTGCAGCGTTTGCTGCACACACCGCCCGCGCAATCGCCCGCCCGCGCCGCGCTGCTCTATGCATTGGCCACCTCGGCCGGGCTGTGGACGCAATATGCGTACCCGTTTGTGATGCTGGCACAGGGCGTGTGGACGGTGCTGTGGCTCGCGCGCGACCGCCAAGCGTCGCAACGACTGATGACGCCGCGCTTGAGCGCGTATGTTGCGGCCAATCTGGCCGCGTTGCTGAGTTTCGCGCCCTGGCTACCGATCGCCATCGCGCAGCTCAGCGGCTGGTCGGTTGAGACACAGCCATACAATTTTGGCGGGGCGGCGTTGGACGCCTATCGCTGGCTGGTGCTGGGAAGAACTCTGCCCGCGTCCGAGGCAACATTGCCGTTACTGCTGGTAGGCGGCCTGGCACTGCTGGGTGTGTTCGGCGCGCGCAAGCGCGTCGAAGCAGTTGGCTTGCTGCTGCTGGCGGCGCTGCCGTTGGCGTTGTTGCTCGCGCTTAACCTGTATCGCGACGCCTATCTCAAATTTCTTCTGGTCTGCACTGCGCCGCTTCTCACGCTTTGCGCGAATGGCATTGAACAACTGGCCGGGCGCATAAGAAGCGCATCTGCATCGGCCATTGCCGCGATTGCCATGACAGCACTCACGGCTGCAACTTTCGCGCCCTCGCTGCGCAATCTTTATTTCGACCCGGCGTATGCGCGCGACGACTATCGCGCCGCTCAGCGCATGGTTGCGGCGCTGCCCGGCGGCACCGCGGTGGTGTTTAACGCGCCTAACCAATGGGAAGTATTTACATACTATCAACGCGACGATCGCGATTTGTTCCCGCTGCGCTATCGCCCGCAGTACGAAGGCGAAGCGGCCAAACAGCTTGAGGCGATCGCATTTGGCCGCCCGCGCATCGTGGCGCTCTACTACGCCGAGCGCGAAGCCGATCCCGAAGGCTGGTATGAACGCTGGCTGGCTGCGAATGTGGCCAAAGTGCATGAGGAATGGATTGGCAACATCCGCCTGGCGTTGTATTCAGGCGACAACACATACACGACCACCCGCGAAAACGTGCGCTTTGGCGACGCGATCGAACTGGTGCGCGTGGAAACCGGCGCGCAGCGCGCCGATGGCGTTGTGACGGTGCGCCTGACATGGCGCGCGCTGCACAAGCTGGATGCGCGCTACAAAGTGTTTGTCCACATCGGCGCGAACGACGTGCCGCCCGTGGCGCAATACGACAGCGAGCCGGTCGGCGGCTTTAGGCCGACGAATACTTGGGCGCCGGGCGAAGACATCCGTGATGAGCGCGGCGCATGGCTGCGACCCGGCACTCCAGATGGCGAGTATGGCATTTTTGTCGGGCTCTACGATGCCGCCACCGGAGAACGACTCGGCGAACGCGTGCGCGTGGGAACTGTCGGGGACAAATAGTAGAAGGCTGGAGGCATCGAGACTGCTGCCCTTTGGAAAAACACGTCCGATGTGACGCGATGCGATGCATGTCACGTGGTACACTCAATTTGTGGCAGAGGCGCTCTATAACAAATGGCGGCCGAAATCGTTTGACGACGTGGTCGGACAGGAGCACGTTAGCACCACGCTCAAAAACCAGATCGCGACAAACAGGATCGGCCACGCCTATTTGTTTGTCGGCACGCGCGGCTGCGGCAAAACCACCAGCGCGCGCATTTTGGCCAAGGAAGTTAACACGGCCGGGCTGGCTGAAAAAGACGCGATCCGCATCGGCGACGAAATTGCCGAAGGCCGCGCGATGGATGTGATCGAGATCGACGCCGCATCGCACACGGGCGTGGATGCGATTCGCGAGATCATCGAAAAGGTCAACTTCCGGCCGGGCGAATTGCGTTACAAGGTCTACATCATCGACGAAGTGCACATGCTCTCGACTGCGGCGTTCAACGCGCTGCTAAAAACGCTCGAAGAGCCGCCGCCGCACGTGATCTTTATCCTGGCCACCACCGATCCGCAGAAAATTCCACCCACCGTGCTCTCGCGATGCCAGCGCTACACCTTCAAGCGCGTGCCGGTTGACAAAATGGTGGGCCGCCTGCGCTTTATTTGCGAACAGGAAGGCATCGAGGCGGATGATCACGCGCTCAAGCTCATTTCGCGGCAGGCCACCGGCGCGCTGCGCGACGCTGTGAGCTTGCTCGATCAGCTCTCATCGGCAAACTCGCTGCGCATCAGCGCCGCCGATGTCCGCGAATCGCTGGGCGCCACCGATGCGGCGACGGTGCGCGCGCTGGCCGACGGCATCATCGCGCGCGATGTCTCAGCCGGTTTCGACGCAATCCAGACCGCCATCGATCAGGGCGCGGATGCGCGCCAGATTGCGCGGCAAATGGTCGATCATCTGCGCGCGTTGATGCAGCTCAAAGTCAGCCGGGGCGCCGCCGGCGGCGGCGAACTGAGCGAAGCCGAGCGCGTCGAGCTGACGGCCCAGGCCGAACAGATGGCGATGGGCGCGTTGACGCGCGGCGTCAAGGCATTTAGCGCGGCGATCAATGAGATGCGCGGCACCACCGATGCGCAGCTGCCGCTTGAAATGGCTTATCTCGATTGCGTCGTTGCCGATGAAGCGCCGGCGGCTGCAACAGCCAGCGCCCATGTGTCGCAACGCGCGCCCGAGCGCGCGCCGCAACGCCAGAGCGTCGAACTTGCCCCGGTCGTTCACGCCGCCGATGCCGCGCCTCGCGCTTCGTCCAACACCGCGGAGCCGCTTCCAGCACGAGCGACGGCGGCTGCGACCGAGGCGCGTGCGGCAGCCGGTTCAAGCGATAGCGGCGACGCCAACGAAAAGCTGCTGAGCGGCTGGCGGGATTTTGTCAGCAGCATGCGCAAAAGCGCGCCGGCGCTCAACGCGCTGCTGAACACGTGCAAACCCCAAAACGTGGTGGGCAACGTGATCTATCTGCGCGCCGATCACGCCCTGGTAAAGACGCGGCTCGAAGACGCGGCCACCAGCACGCGCCTGAAGCAGGTGTTCAGCCAGTGGCTTGGCATCAAAGCCGAGCTGAACATATTTGTCAATCAAAGCCAGCAGCTTGACCCGAACGACGATCCCGTCGTGAAAGCGGCCAAGCGGCTGGGCGGTCAAATCAGACAACCGTAGGGCGCGCTGCGCCCGGCGGCAACACGAGGAAAAACATGGCAAAAGGAAGACGCACCGATTTTGTTCCGCGCGCGGCGCCGGCCGCCGGCGGCGTGCAGCCGGGCATGATGGACAAGATCAAGAAGATGCAGGAAGACATGCAGGCGACGCAGGCGGCGCTGGAGACCGAGCTGATCAACGTCACTGCCGCAGGCGGCGCAATCACCATCGTGGTGACCGGCCATCAGCGCGTGCAAAGCATCAAGCTGGACCCGGCCCTGGTCGATCCAAACGACATCGGCATGCTCGAGGACTCGCTCGTCGCGGCGGTCAACGAAGCCATCGTCAAATCGCAAGAGCATTCGGCCCAGCGCCTCGAAGCCGTCACAGGCGGTGTTTCGATCCCCGGCCTGTTCTAATCCATGCCACCCGCAAACCAAAGCCTGCCGCCTTCGGTCACCCGCTTGATCGATGCGTTTGCACAGCTGCCTGGCATCGGTCCAAAATCCGCCTCGCGGCTGGCGTATTTTCTGCTGCGCCAGCCGCTTGAGACATCGATGACGCTGGCGGACGCGCTGCGCGATCTGAAAGCGCACACACGGCTGTGTTCGGTCTGCTTTAACATCACCGAGACCGATCCATGCCCGATTTGCGCGGACAGCACGCGCGATCTTGGCTTGATCTGCGTGGTGGAAGAGCCGCTCGATGTGACCGCGATCGAGCGCGCGCGCATTTACAAAGGCGGCTATCACGTGTTGCACGGCGTCATCTCGCCCATCAACGGCGTGGGGCCGGACGAGCTCAAGCTAAGCGAGCTCATCAACCGAGTGAGCAAAGCGCAACACGCGCAGCCGGTGCGCGAAGTGATTCTGGCCACCAACCCAACCGTGGAAGGCGAACAAACAGCGGCGTTTATCCAGCGCAAGCTGGCGCCGTTGAACGTGAAAGTGTCGCGACTGGCTCGCGGCCTGCCAGTCGGCGGCGATCTGGAGTACGCCGACGAGATTACGCTCGGCCGCGCCATGGAAGGTCGGCAACAATTTTGATCTTCGGCGACCAGCGTCTTGACATGCCGATCGCGCCAAGCCGTTGGCGCGCGAGGACGCCAGCGGCATGAACATCGTATCGCTCAACATCGCCCGGCCGGAGACGCACATCTACGGCGACGAAACTATCGTCACCGGCGGCTACAAGCAGCCGGTTGCGTCGGCCTTCCTCCGCTTTCATCAACTGGACGGCGATGGCCAGGGCGATGAAGTCAAACATGGCGGGCCGGACAAAGCCGTCAATGCCTATGCCCACGAACACTATGCCTACTGGCAGGGCGTGTTCGACGCCCCGCTGCCGCCCGCGGCGTTTGGCGAAAATCTGACCCTCGGCGGCGCGCTTGAAGAGGATGTGTGCATAGGCGATGTGTATGCGATCGGAACGGCCTTGCTGCAGGTCAGCCAGCCGCGCGTGCCGTGTTTCAAGCTCAACCTGAAGCATGGCAAAAAGCATTTGGTGCACTGGGTGCGCGCCACCGGCCACACTGGCTTTTACCTGCGCGTGCTGCGCGAAGGACTGATCGAAAGCGGCGCGAAAGCCGCACTGATTGATCGTGACAGCGATGTGACCATCGCCGACATTAACACGATCTACTACGCGCGCGCGGTTGAAGCCGCGGCCGTCGATCGCGCGCTGTCCGTCGACGCGCTGGCCGCGGCGGCGCGAGCGCTGATCGCGCAGCGGCTGCAAGGGCCGCTCTAGCGCACTGCGCCGCGGTTGCGCGCGCGGAAGAACACGGTCAGATAAACCGCCAGCCCAAACATCAGGTAACTCAGTTGGCGAATATCGATCGCACCATTGCTCTGGCGCGACAAAAAGTCGCCGATCGCCGGAACCGCAAGACGGTCATACAACGATATGGCGATGGCGCCAATCACCGCGCCGGGCACGCCGCCGGCGCCGCTCACAATAACCATCGCCAGCACCATCATCGAGATGCGAAAGTCGCCCATGTCGGGCTCGACCAGGCCAAAGCTGCTGGCATACAGCGCGCCGGCCACTCCGGCAATGGCCGTGCCGATGATAAAGGCCGCGCCTTTGTAGCGATTGACATTGATTCCCGAGCTGGCGGCAGCCACCTCGTCTTCTCCCATGGCCATAAACGCGCGGCCAGCGCGTGAATGCAGCAGCCGCTGCGCGCCGACGGCAATCACCGCGGTCAACGCCAATGCAAGGTAGTAGCGCGCATTGACGTCTTTTAGCGCAATGCCGGCGATCATCGGAACCGGCAATACGCTGATGCCCTGCGTGCCGCCGGTGACATCGCTAAAAACAAGCGCAAGTTGCCGCACGATCAAGCCATAGGCCAATGTCACAATCGCCAGATAGTCGGGACGCATGCGAAAGGTCAGCGCGGCATTCAACACGCCAAACAGGCCGGCCACGGCCGCAGCGATCGCCAGCAACACAAGAAAGTCGATTTGACCGTGCAGCCCGAGCCACGCATACAGCTTGCCGTAGGGATCGGTCAACAACGCGGCGGTGTATCCGCCAATGCCAAAGCTTATCGCGTAGCCCAGATCGAGCAACCCGGCGTATCCCAGCATCACGGTCAAACCAATCGCCAGCACCGCGTAGATCAGAATCGCCGTAAAAACGCTTTGAAGGGCGCTGCCAAACAGTGGCGCGACAGCCGGATAAGCCACGGCCAGCGCCAAGGGCAGCGACCATACCCAGCCCGACCAGCGATTTTTCGAGGCGCGCATGAAAGCGGTCACCTCATCGCGCCGTTCGCTCTCGGTGGCGCGGTCGTCCGCGTGCCTTCCCACCGCCACGCCCTCCGGGCGCAGCACCAGCAATGCGATCACTACCGAATAGACCAGCACCGGTGTCCACACCGTGGACAGGTAGAAATCGCTCAGCGATTGCGCCACACCAAAGACAAAGCCGCCAAACACCGCCCCCATCGGACTGCCGACGCCGCCCAACACCGCGGCGCTGAAGGCGATCAGACCGCTTTGCGCGCCGTGCTGGCCAAAGGGCCGCGCGTAGTGCATGACAAACACAAAGGCTGCGGCGCCCGCCAGCAAGCCGCCCAATGCAAATGCACGTGTCACGGTGCGTTCGACCGGCACGCCGCACATGCGCGCAAGCTCGCGGTTTTGCGCCACCGCGCGCATCTCGAGCCCAAAGCGGGTGAAGCGAAACATGCCGCTCAGCGCGAGCCCTGCTCCCAATGCGATGAGCCACAGCACAAGCGCGCGCGACTCGACGACAAAGACATCGCCAAATCCAAACAAGCTCGCAAGGTTGCGCGAAGGCCAGAGTTCGGGAATGGCGTCGATCGGCACCTCCGGCACGCCCGGCACGCTGCGATGCTCGCCGGCCACCCAGCTGGGCAATGTCACGCGCCACAGCAACGAAAGCTGATACAAAATAAATGAAATGCCAAATGTGGCGATCAGGGGCGCCAGTCGCGACGTGGCGCTAAACGGCCGGAATGCCAGCCGCTCGACCAGCACATTGAGCAGTACGCCCATCGCCAGCCCGCCCAGCATCGACAGCAACAAACCGCCATAGAGCAGCAGCGGTGGACTGTCCGGCTGAATGCCAAGCTCGAGCACAATCACCGTCGACAGCACGGTGGACAGCGCAAACACGTCGCCCGAGGCCAGGTTAAGAATGCGCACCATGTTGAACACCACGGTGATGCCCAGCGCGGACAGCGCGATCGTCGCGCCGCTGGTCAGGCCATAGACCAGCAGCTGCACAAAAATGGCAGGATCAAATGCGTTCATGCGGCAGCACTGCATTATGCGCGTGATGGCCGCGTTGCGCGTACATGAAAACTCCAGCGCCTTGCAGGGCGCTGGAGTCCAAGCGTGCCGCGTTATTTGTTGGACGCGATCAGCTGATTGAGCATGTCCTGCCCGCGGGGAACCAGCGTCAGATCGGCTTTGCCTTCAAGAATGCGCTGCGTCTCGAGAATGTCGAACAGCAGCACCGACACATCGGCGTCTTCGCTGATCTTCATCAGCGCATCGCCGACGATCTGCGGGCGCATGGCCTGCGCTTTGGCGAACTCGATGGCCGCCTGGCGTTCGGCCGTGTTGGTGATGATGTTGACCTGGTTGGCGCCGTCCTGCTTGATCGACGACGTCACCTGGCGCAAGCGGTTGACCACCTTTGCCTCGATCTGGCGCATCATTTCCGGATCTCGGAAGTGCACCTTGCGCACATACACCGAACCGAGCGCATAACCCCACTCGCGCGATTTTTCGGACACTTCCGTCCGCACCAGCTGGCTCATGCGATGGCGATCTTCAAGCATATGCGCCAACGGCATGTTGCTCAACGTGCGAATCGTGGCGTTGCTCACGTTGGCTGAAAGCGAGCCCTGCGGATCGGCATTCTTGAAAAGATAGGACACCGGATCGCTGACAAACATTTCATACCAAACGCCCACGCCCATCGGCGCGCCCTCTTCGGAATTGACCGGCTGGCTGCGCAGATAGCGCTGGTCCAGACGCAGATCAAGCACGCGCCGCTCGCCCAGCAGATTGACAAAAAACGCGCGGGGGCCCAGCTTCATCGGCAAGATGTGCAGCCCGGGCTCGTTGATCATGCCGACGACTTTGCCAAACAGTATGTAAACGTGACATCGCCGTTCTTGCACGATGTCATACCAGCCGAACAGCCGCAGAAGACCGAAAAAGATGCCGCGGCCAATTGACAGCACGACAAAGGTCAGGATCAAGCCGCCTAGAAAACCGCCTACCCCGCCAAACAATTCGCCAATAAACTCTTCCATTACTGCACCTCCCGGATCAGCTTCTTGGCGTTGGCCAAAAGTCCAAGCTGGACATAGCGTTTGTAAGCAGCCAGCGCGCTGGCGCCGCCGGATTTTTTGAGCAGCTGCAATTGGTTTGAGAGGGTCAGCAAAGGCTCGACTTCGGCCTGCGCCTTTAGCGTCTCGATTTCCACCGCGCGCTTGGACAACACGATGGTCTGATCGGCCGACGCATGCGCCAGCGAGATGTCGGACGACACATGGTTATAGGCCGTGTTGATGGCGGCCAGCGCGCTCTCGACTTCGGCCGGCGGATCAATCGCCGTGATCAGCGATGCGTCCAGAATCATGCCGTAGCGGGCGGCGGACGAGATGCACTCCCGATCCATGCGTTCGTTCAGATCGCGCAGGTTCTTGCGCAAATCGTTGATCGAGATGCCGGCGACCATGGTCGCATCCACCGGCTGCGCCGAGTTTTCAACCGAAGTGGGCGGCGGCGCCTCGTAGTTGGCGATGCGTTCGCGCAGAATCGACACAAAATAGCCCATGATGTGCGTCAACGGATTCTTGACGCCAAAGATATAGGCGTATAGATTGCGATCGCTGACGTGATAGCGCATCTGTCCGGTTAACCCTGTGTTCAGTTGATCTTTCGTCACCGCTTCCAGAAGGGTGTTGCCATTGTTGGCGTCCGGGCTTTCCGGGTCGAAAGCCATGTTCACGGTCTGGGTGGCAATCGATACCTTGTGCACTTTCTCCCACGGCCAGACGATATACGGGCCGCCCGGCTGGATCACCCGAACCTGCGGATAGTTATAGCGCTCGCGCTCCTCCGGCCGCAGATTTTCGGAAATCGGATCTTGCAGCGTGGTCAAATCCTTGACGCGCTGCGCTCGTCCAAAACTGGTTTTGACCGCTCGTTCGTTCTGATTGACGGTGAACAGTTTCGGCACTGCGTTGACAAATAACCAGATAAGAAAACCTAAAAATACCCCGATTGCAAATCCCATGTAGCCTCCTAGCGTTCTGACCGGCGCATACCCCCGCCCAAGCCATGCTTTGGGCGAGGTTCACGATCCTATTTGATTCTATCTGGGCGGCGAACTCTGACACCCGACAGACTTCGGACCGTCATTTTGCGTATTTGACAGCCGCAGCGCCCGGCCCCACCAGCCTGATCATGAACTGCACCACCGGGCCGATGCCCAGCGCCAGCACGATCGTGCCGGCCCCCACCGTTCCGCCCAGCAGCCAACCCACGGATAGCGCACCGACTTCAATGATGGTGCGAGTTACCCGGATGCTCCATCCTGTGCGGCGATGCAGCCCCAGCATCAGGCCGTCGCGCGGTCCGGCGCCCAGCCGGGCGCCCAGATAAAACGCGCTGCCCAAGCCAAGCACAAGCATGCCCAGCAGCAATTCAAGAAATCGAATCGGCACCAACTCAAACTCCGGCAGGAGCGGCAGAGTAAGATTGATGGCCTGGCCGATCAGCAGAATATTGGCGATGGTTCCGATGCCCGGGCGCTCGCGAATAAAGACCCACAACAAGAGCACCACAGCGCCCACCAGCATGGTGACTGTGCCAATGCGCAATCCGGTGCGCATCGCAATGCCCTGGCTCAGCACATCCCACGGGCCAAGTCCAAGGCGCGCATTCACCATCAGCGCGATTCCGGTCCCGAACAACCACAAACCTCCAAACAGCCGCAGCCAGCGAAGCGCCGTCACATCGCTCATTTGCGCCGCCCATTCACGAATCGTTTCTTTCACGCGGCGATTGTACGGGCCGATGATCTTCAGGCCTGCAGCCAGCGCACATCGTAGGGTGGCAGCGCAAACGAAGGTCCATGCACAGCCAGCCGAGCGCCGCCGAACAGATCGCGCACGTTCGCGCTGCCCAGCACTTTTCGCCAAGGCACCGGCACAAGCTGCTCACCTGCGCTCGCATTCGTCATGCATAGCACGGCGCGGCCGTTTGGCGGTGACCGCAGCACCAGCAGCGCGGCGGGCAAAAACTCGAAGATGCTGAACGGCGTGTCGGGTGAAAAAGCGGGCGCCCCTGCCGACGCCGCATGCAGCCCCGCATCGCGCGCCAGCACGCGGCGGCCCAGCACAGCCAGCGCCATGCCTTCAGCGGCACGTCTCTGGGCGGTTGACACCGTGCTGCCTGAAAGCGCGTCGATGGACTGCCGCGAAAGGATGCCGCGCGCGGCTGACACATCGGCCTGCGACAACGCGGCGAGGGGGTCGAACAAGCCGCGCTCGGTTTCTTCCGCGGGCGGCGCACGCCGCGTTTGCAGCCACTGCGCCAGCGCCGCTGCGTCGGCGCTGGCGAGCGTGTGCCGCAACAACACGGCAAAGATCTCGAGAAAGGCCATCAAGCCTTCAGCCGAACTTCCTTGCCCGACACCTGGCTGCGATAGATGCCATCGAGAATCGTCAGCACTTGCAGCGACTCTTCAGCCGGCACCGGAGACGGGCGGCCTTCGACGATCGCTTTTGCGAACTCCACGCATTCGAGTGCATGCGGCTCCATGCGATCGGCGGTCACTTTGAGCGTGGTGTTCTTGAGCTGTTTGTTGGCGTAGTCGGACGAGAGGATCTCGCACTTGGGCCAGTGCGCGCCGCCATCACGGCCATACAGCCAAATCTGCATGTCCTCGCCGGGCGTGTCGTGGTGCATAAACCACGAGACTTCGATGTTCAACGTGGCGCCGTTGTCAAAGCGCACGAATGCCGCGGCAAAGTCCTCGACATCGAAATCATTGCCTGTCGGCATCTGCATGTCCGGGCGCCACACCGCCCACAAACCCTTGCGATTGGCGAAGGTTTGCTTGGCCACGCCGGTGACGGCCACCGGCTTGGGATGGCCCATCATCCACAGGGTCAGATCTAGCACATGCACGCCGATGTCGATGCACGGGCCGCCGCCGCTGTTGCTTTTCTTGGTGAACGATGGCAACGGAATCATGCCGGCGCGGCGCAGCTGCCAGCTGCGCGCGTGGTAAATGTCTCCCAGCGCGCCGGTGTCAATCTGCTTCTTGAGGGCCTGAGAGTTGCCGGCAAAGCGGAAGTGCTGCGCGGTCATCAGCATCTTCTTGCTCTCGTTGCGCGCCTTGATCATCTTGCGAATCAGATCGGGCGTGGGCGCCAGCGGCTTTTCGCAGATCACATGCTTGCCCGCTTTGAGCGCGGCGATCGAAATGGGCGCATGCATCATGTTCGGCACGCACACATCGATGATGTCAATTTCCTTGTCGGCAAGAACGTCCTTGACGTCGGAGTAGAGCTGCGTCACATTGTTGCGCTTGCCCCACGCCTCAAGCGGCGCCTGAAACAGATCGACACCGGCGACGACTTCGGCATGTTCCGATGCCTGCCAGCCCGGCATATGCGTGGCGGCGATGCCGCCCACTCCGACTACGGCTACTTTGAGTTTTTTGGTCATGATTTCCTCGGACTTATGCGGGCCAATCCGCGTTTAAAGCGGTCCAGAGCCCGAAGCCGGCCTACATGGTAGACACAGCAGGCGCGCCTGTCAAACTCCGGCGGCCAAAGCCCCGGCTCTCTGGCGTATAGTCGCGCACGATGGATCGACTGTACAGCCGCCACGCCGTGCGCGAATGCCTGCGCGCGCGCCGCCGCACCTTTCAACGCCTTTTGATCGCCGAGGGCGTGGAAGACGCGCCGATTTTGCGCGAAATCAATCAGCTGGCGCGTCTGGCGCGCGTGCCGATCGCATCCGCCAAGCGCGAGGCCTTGAATCAGGTCACACCGCATCACCAAGGGGTGATGCTTGAAGCCGGCGCCTATCCGTATGTGGATGTGGATGAAATCTTTGCCCACGCCCAGGCGCGCCAGCAGTCGCCGTTTATCCTGGTGCTGGACGCGCTGCAGGACCCGCAGAATTTCGGCTCGCTGATTCGCACGGCGGAGGCTGTGGGCGTGCACGGGGTGATCGTCCCCGAGCGTCGCAGCGCAGGCGTGACACCGGCGACGGTCAATGCCTCGTCGGGCGCGGCCGAGCATATGCGGGTGGCGCAGGTGGTGAACCTGGCGCGCGCAATCGACGAGATCAAGAAGCGCGATGTGTGGGTGTTTGCGCTGCACGGCGACAGCCAGGCCACGCCGCTGTTCAGCGCCGACCTGAAGGGCGCGCTTGCCATCGTGGTTGGCAGCGAAGGCGACGGCGTGCATCGCTTGGTCCGCGAAAAGGCCGATTTTGTGCTCAAACTGCCAATGCACGGGCAGATCGAATCGCTCAATGCAGCGGTAGCCGGGTCAGTGGCGCTCTACGAGGCTCTGCGCCAGCGCGCCGCGTCTTTATAATCAGGTCCTATGCCAACTTACGAATACGCCTGCCCGGATTGCGGGTCCGCGTTTGAACGGGTGCAAAAGTTCACCGACAAGCCTGTCAAAAAGTGTCCCACCTGCGGAAAAAACAAGGTGCACCGCGTGGTTGGCCGCATTGCCGTTTCTTTCAAAGGCAGCGGGTTTTACGTCAACGACAGCAAATCATCGTCCAGCACCGGCAAGGACCTGACCAAGCCCAAAGACGACAAAACCCCGGATGAAAAGACGGGCGCCGCCGAATCGAACAGCGCGACAGCCTCTGCTGAAGCGCCCAAAGCAGCCGCTGATGCTTCAGCGACCAGCGCGGCCGATGCCAGTACCACCGCCACAACGAACGATGCGAAGCCGGCCAAGGCTGAAAATACGAAAAAAGAAAAGTCCAAAAAGGATTAGCTGTGTCGCGCTAACCTAGCGCCGCCAACCATTCGCGCAGTTTGCGCGCGTGCTGCGGCAAGGCAATTTCCGGCGGGTCCAGCTCCGGGTGCCACTTCTTTTCCCATTCGACTGAAAGCGTGCCGGTGTAACCGCCCGCATGCAGCGTGGCCATGATGTGCGGCGTCGGCACATCACCCTCTCCGAGCAACACCAGTTGCCAGTTGGGCGAGCCATCGGCCGGGCGAATGCCGTCTTTGACATGCGCATGACGAAGCCGATCGCCGATTGTGCGCAGCGTAAAGTCGGTGCTCTCGCCGACACGGTTGGGGTGCAGCATGTCCCACAGCACGCCGGCACCCGCCCTCGGCGTCCCCTCCAGCACGCGCATCACATCCGGGCTGTGACAAAACGCGTCGTGCGTCTCCAACAGCACGCACATCCCATGGTCGGCGCCGTGCTGGGCCAACGCCGCCATGGTGACGCGCGCTGCGGCAATGGCGTCCTCCTGCGCAAGATCCTTGGGCGGCGCCCCAAACACGCGGATGTACGGCGAATTCAGCGCCGCCGCCATATCGATCATGGCTTTGCCGTCCGCGATCTGTTTGGCGCGCGCCGCTTCGTCCGGTTGCGCCAGAGACACGGAAGTGTCCACGCAGATGATCGGCACGCCTGCGCAGGCGGCGCGAATGCGCGCAAGATCGGCGCCCGGCTGCAGAATGGCGCCATCCAGCAGCCGCAGTTCGATTTCGTCGTATCCGTATTCGCGCGCCGCCTGCGCGCATTGTTCGATGGTCCAGTCCGGACAGGCCAGGGTTGTGTATGCGATTTTCATTTTTGTGTCATGTCGTTCGCGATATGCCGCGGGACGGAGCCCGCGGGTTACGCACCGGCGTAGTCCGCGGCATGCGCGGGACGGAGCTCGCGGGTTACGGGTTTTGCAATTTTGCCAGCAATGCGCCATAGGCTGTGCGATCGAGCGGCAGGGTGACCGGCTGGTTCATATGGCTGGACAGGGTGATGGCGTTTGCCAACTCCAGCGACATGCGGCCCTCCCGTCCATTCACGCGCGGCATGCCGCCGCTCACCATGGCGGTGTGCAGATCGCGGTGAAGCTGCAAGTGCCCGCCGCCAAATGCCGGCGACGTCAGATCGAGCACTTCCTCCGTCCGTGCCGGCGATGCATACTGCTCGGGCGAGGTCGTGCGATGCTCATGAAACGATGGTGAAAAGCGCGTGATGGTGAGCGTGTCACCGGTCAGCGCCAGCGCAGCTTTGTCGCCGGTGATCTCCAAGCGCTGCGCTCCACCCGCATCGACCGTATTCACCTGCAGCGCGCCCATCGCGCCATTGGCAAACTCAAACATCGCTTGCGCTGAGTCCTCCACCGCAATGGCGTGTTTGAGCGTGCGCGTCCAGCCCATCACCCGCACGGGCTGACCGGCCAGGTGGCACAGCAGGTCGAGCGTGTGCGGCGCCTGATTCATCAACACCCCGCCGCCTTCACCCTTCCAGGTGCCGCGCCAGGTGGCTGACTTGTAGTACGCCGCCGTGCGATACCACGGCTCAACCACCAGCACGCGCAACAGTTCACCCAATTCTCCGCCGTCGACAAACGCGCGCGCGCGTTCCACAGACGGGCGGAAGCGCTGCTGGAAATTTACTGCCAGAATCCGCCCGGACCGGTCGGCGGCGTCGATCATCGCATCGGCATCGCCTACCGAAATGGCGATCGGCTTTTCAGTCAGCACATGTGCGCCAGCGGCAAAGCTGTCGATCGCCAGCGCCGGATGAAAAGGGTGCGGCGTCACGATCACCACGACATCCGGTTTCACCACTCGCAGCAGCTCGCGATGATCGGCAAAAAAGCGCGCGCCGCACTCCTCGGCGCGCTGGGCGCCGGCAACTACATTGACGTCGCACATCGCAACAAGTTGCGCATCCGGCATCTGTTTCAGCGCGTCAATATGCGTCCGGGCAATCCCGCCGGCGCAACCCAGCAAGGCGTAGGTCAATATGGGCATGTGCGGAGTGTCACGTGTCTGGACGGAGGTGTCAAGCGGCGATATCGACGGAGTCACGCGGGTGTCGGGTGCGTCATGAATCGCTTTCACGTCGCGTAGCACGTTACACTTTGGCGCCTAGGCACCGAGTCACCCGATACCTCAACGCCCGGCACCGAAGCTGTCCCAGCATAAGATTCACCCATGACACCATTGCCTCTCCCTCCCGACACCCTCAACCGCGTGGGCGTGCTGACGCGGCGCGAAATCGAGGCGCGCATTTTGGCGCCAATCGTCGCAGCATTGGGCGATGAGTTTGGCCGCGAACGCGTGATTGAGATCGTGCGCGAGACCATCATCCGCATCGCGCGCGAACAGGGCGCGGCGCTGGCCGTGCAGATGGGCGACGATTCGCTGGCGAATTTTGCCGCCAGCCTTGACGCCTGGACACAAGACGATGCATTGCGCATCGAGGTGCTGAATAGCGATGCCGAAGCGTTCAACTTCAACGTAACGCGCTGCCGTTACGCCGAGCTATACCGCGCGCTGGGGATTCCAGAACTGGGCGCCGTGCTTTCGTGCAACCGCGATGCGGCGCTGATCGAAGGCTTCAACCCGAGCGTGTGCTTCGAGCGCACCCAAACCATCATGCAGGGTGCGACCCACTGCGACTTTCGCTACCGGCTCAAGCCAGCAGCCGTCATCTTCGACATGGATGGCTTGATGTTCGACACCGAGTCGATTTACTCGCGCGCATCGCGCCGCGCATCGGGCGAGCTGGGATTTTCTTTCGATGAGGCGTTCTACTTCAACAACTTCGTCGGCAAACGGCTGATCGATTCAGAAGCGTTTTTGACGAGCCATTTCGGGCCGGCCTACCCCATCGACGCGTATCGCGAGTTGAGCGATCGCTATCTTCGGGATGAACTCAAGCATGGCGCGCCGCGCAAACCCGGGTTGATCGAGCTGCTGGACTGGCTGGACGCGCAACACATTCCCAAAGGCGTGGCCACATCCACTGTGCGCGATCTGGCTTTATTGACGCTCGGCGATCTGGCCAGCCGCTTTGATTCGATAACCACCGGCGACGAGGTGGTCAATGGCAAGCCTGCGCCAGATATCTTCTTGCTGGTTGCGCGACGTTTCAATGCCGCGCCCGGACGGTGCATTGTGCTGGAAGACTCGACCGCAGGCGTGCGCGCCGCGCATGCGGCCGGCACGCGGCCGATCTGGGTGCCCGACCTGCAAACACCCACGCCGGAAATCAGCGCGCTGGCGCTTCGCGTTTTTAGCTCGTTGCACGAGGTTCGTGCCATGCTAGCGGCGTAAGCGGCGTTAAGTGAATCGCAGGGTCCTCCCACCCTCCGAGGGTGTGCGCACCCTACGACCCGTTCGGGTTGATCGGCGCGTTCAACACTTCGCGATGCTGCTGGCCTTGCACGGTCGGGCCAACAATGCCGCGCTCTTCCATCTCTTCGATCAGGCGCGCCGCGCGCGTGTAGCCGATGCGCAAGCGGCGCTGCAACAGCGAGATCGACGCTTTGCCGTGCATGCGCACCGTGTTCACCGCATCGATAAACAACTTGTCGTCTTTGCTGCCGCCGCTGCCAACCTCGCCCGCCGCCTCGTTCAACGCCCGCGCTTCGTCCCAAGTGGGGGGCGGGCTGAATGGATCGGCAGCCGCCGCCGGAATCACAACCGACTCTTGTTCAACAACATCCAAACTGCCGCGTTGTGGGATCAAAGGCGCGGTTGTGGCGGCCGTGATGGGATCGGCGCCATCTTCGGGCGCGCCCAGTTGCGCGCGCCAATGCCGCACCACGCGCGTCATCTCATCAGGGCTGAGCCAGCAGCCTTGCGCGCGCATGGGCAATGAGCTCTCCGGCGTCACCACCAGCATGTCGCCGCGGCCCAGCAGCTTTTCAGCGCCAGGGCTGTCCAAAATCACGCGCGAATCGATGGCGGTGGCCACCGTAAACGCCACGCGCGCCGGGAAGTTGGCCTTGATCAGGCCGGTCACAACATCCACGCTGGGCCGTTGCGTGGCGATGATCAAGTGAATGCCGGTTGCGCGCGCCATTTGCGCCAGTCGAATGATCGACTTCTCGGTTTCATCTGGCGACATCATCATCAAGTCCGCCAGCTCGTCGATGATCAGCACGATATACGGCAGCTTTTGCAGCTCCGGGTCATGCCCCGCCGTGCTCGCCACTGCCGCGCACTTGGCGTTGAAATCCAGGATGTTGCGCACGCCGTGCTTGGCGAACATGCGGTAGCGCGTGTCCATCTCGCGCATGGTCCACTGCAGCACCGCCGGCGTCTTCTCTGTTTCGACAATCACCGGCGCGATCAGGTGCGGGATGCCGTTGTAGCCCGTGAGCTCCACGCGTTTCGGATCGACCATCAGAAATCGCACGTCTTCGGGCGAGTTGTTGCACAACAGCGTGATGATGATGCCGTTGACACATACCGACTTGCCGGAACCGGTGGTGCCGGCGATGAGCAAATGCGGCATCGACGCCAGATCGGCAACCACTGAATGGCCGCTCACATCCTGTCCCAGCGCCAGACGCAGACGCGTCTTTTGCGCCAGTTTTTCGAACTCGTCGCTCTCCATCACATCGCGCAACGACACCAGCGACTTCTCGCCGTTGGGCACTTCGATGCCCACGATCGCGCGGCCGGGCACCGGCGCTTCAATGCGAATGCGCGACGCGGCAAGCGCTAGCGCAAGATCGTCGGCCAGCGAGGCAATCCGACTGACTTTGACTTTGACCGATTTGCCGCCCTTCATTTCGATAAATCCAGGCTCCACCCCGAACTGCGTGATGGTGGGGCCGCGGTTGACTTCGGTCACGCGGCCCGGCACGCCAAATGCTCGCAGCGTGTCTTCGATGATGGCCGCTCGGGCGCGGATATCGGCTTCCTTCATCGACGCCTCGCTGCCGGGATCGAGCAGCGTTGCAATCGGCGGCAACTGCCAGTTGCGCTTGACCTGAATGCGCGAGGTCACCTGTGTGGCCGGCGGAGCGCTTGGCTGCACCGGCGACGCCTGCGCCACGGCGGCCGCGGCGGCGTTGTTGGCCTGCTGCGCCGGTGTTTCGCCGCCGATGATGCGCGGCGGCGGCACGCGGTTCAACTCGCCAGCGCGCGCTTGCGGGCTGCTCTTGGGGCTGTTGATTTTGAATGACGGCGCCGCAACATCGTTGGCCGATGGCGCAGCCGGCTGTGCGGCGGCTTTTGCCGTCACCTTGCGAACAGGCGGCAACTCAATTCTGAGATCTTCGTCGTCTGCTTGATCGTCATGCGCTGGCCGGTCGGCGGCTTTGCGCTTGCCAAAACCCAGGCCACGGATGACCATCCCGTCGCCGCGGTCGATAGAGGCGGACCCAGGCACGCGATCGCGCCGGCGTTCGATGATCGCGTCCTGCGCATCTTTCATGCGATAGCCAAGCCAATCGCGCATGCGCAGGTAAATGCGCTCAAATGTGAGCTCGGACAACAGCATGAATGCACCCAGCCACAACACAATCAGAGCCAGCGGCGCGCCCACATCGCCAAAAATGCCTTGCAGCGCCTGCAAGAGACCCCAGCCTACGGTGCCGCCGCCCTTGCCGATCTCAGCCAGCTTGGTCCCATCCGGTTCGCCGACCAATTGGCCGAAAATATGCAGCGTTGGCAACGCGCAAAAAAACGCGAGCAGCGTGCCGAGGATGCGATTAGGGCGCGGCAGCGGAAAGCGGTCGCCAAACCGGCGCACCAACAGATACAGCGCGATCAAACCAGTGATAAAGGGCGCGACATACACGCCCCAGCCAAACGTGCGCGACAGGAGCGCCAGCCAGCCCTGGCTCATTTCAGTGCGGTTGGGCGAAAGCGCCGCGAAGATCGTCAGGCCGGAGGCAAGCAGCAACGCCACCCCCAGGATGTCGATCCAGGCGTCGAGGCTCAGCCCGGCCGTGGCGCGCACAACGGGCCCGGCCGGCGGAGCGCTGGCCTTGCGCGGCTTGCCTTCGCCTTTTGGGGCGCCTTTGGCCGCGGCTTTCGGTGCGCCGCCTTTGCCTTTGCCGATGGTTTTTCTTCCAAGTAGCTTCATGAACGCTTGTTCTATTATAGGACCATCGAGCTTTTGAGATACTCATTCCAATGCCCCATTTTGAAAATGATTTGTGCGATGTGATCGCGCTGGACGGCGCATGGTCGTTTCAATTGGGCGATCATCCGCCGCGGGTGATCGATGTGCCTTCCGCCTGGGAGGCGAGCGATGACGACAAACTGTGCGAAGGTCCGGCGATTTATCGACGCAGCATCGAGCTGCCGCAAACAGCGGGCGCGCGGGCGATCTTTGAGGCCGACGCAATCAGTTTCGCCGCGCGCCTGCGCGTCAACGGCTTGGAAATTGGCACGCACACTGGACTATGGACGCGCTTTCAATTCGATATCAGCTCAGCCGTGCACGCTGGCACAAATGAGATTGAACTGGAAGTCTGGAAACCGGGCACACGCTATTCCGTGCGCGAGTGCGTGGCCGGATTTCTGCCTGATGTGTGCAACACGTTTGGCGGCATTTGGCAATCGTGCCGGATTCGGCTGCTGCGTGGTGCGGCTGTCGGCGATCTGCGCATCGCCGCCGGCCGAGTGTCGGCGCAGATCACGCACTTCGATGCGCGCGCACACGACGTAGTGCTGCAACGAAACGGCGCAAGCGTCGTCGCACAACGCATTGACGCACTGCGCGATGGACGCTTCGATGGTGCGCTCGATGCGTTGGCACGCTGGCCATTAGGCGGTGTTGACGCGTTCGACCTGATCAGCCTGGTTGTGCGCGACGCCAACGGCGTGCCGTTGGCGCGGGCCACTCGCCGCACCGCCACGCGCGCGATCCGATCCAGCGTCGGCGCGTTGTGGCTCAACGATGCGCCGCTGCACATGCGTGGCGTGTTGGATTGGGGCTGGCACCCCGAACGCTTGTGCCCAACACCCACGCGCGCCGAAGCATTGGCGCAATTCGCCGATGCGCGGGCGCTGGGCTTCAATTTGATCAAGCTGTGTTTGTTTGTTCCGGATGAAACGCTGTTCGACGCGGCCGATGAGGCGGGCATGCTGCCGTGGCTGGAGCTGCCGCTGTGGCTGCCCGCAATTACGCCGGAATCGCGCGCGCTGGCGCTGCGCGAATATGAGGAGATCCTCAAGCGCGTGCATCATCACCCCTCCGTCGTTGCTGTTAGCCTGGGCTGCGAGCTGGACAACAGCGTTGATGCGGGGTTTCTGGACGACTTGCGCGCGCTGGTTCGCCGCTGGATGCCCGATGTGCTGGCCTGCGACAACAGCGGCTCATCCGAAGCATATGGCGGAAGCATCACCCCGCACGAATTGCCGCAAGCAGTCAGCCGCAGCGACGACTTTCGCGACTATCACTTTTACTGCGACCCGCATTTCTTCCAGCCGCTGATCGATCACTTTCGGCGCGGCTATCAAGGCGACCAACCGTGGTTGTTTGGCGAATTCTGCGACGCCGACACGCTGCGCGACTACACCCAGTTTGCGCCAGCGCCTTTTTGGATGAAGCAGACGGTGACGCAACAGCGTGATGAGCTGGTGTGGCAACGGGAGAGCGCGCAACGCCTGGCCGCCGCCGGAATTGACGATGGCGGCGCACAGCTCGCGCGTCTCGCGCGTGAACAAGCCACCATCACGCGCAAGACGATCCTGGAGTTAACGCGCCGCAACTTCGCCGGCGGCGGCTACGTGGTCACCGGCTGGCGCGACACACCCGTGGCCACGTCCGGCGTGGTCGATGATTTTGGCCGGCACAAATTCAACGGGGCAGAGTGGCGGCGCTTCAACGCCGACCGCGTGCTGTTGATCGACCGCGAGCGGCGGCGCGAATGGCTGCGCGGCGGCGACCGGCCAGCGCCGCGCGATCCCTCCGTGTTCTGGGCCGATAAAGCCATCGAAGTGCATGCGCTGCTGTCCAACGGCGGCGCTCATGTCAACGCCGCGCCGTTGACATGGCGACTGGGCGATGATGCGACGGGCGTCATTGACGCACCCGCTGTGCCGGCAGCGACTGTGCGGGAGCTGGGTGTGTTGCACATGCGTGCTCCGCTAACCGCGATCAGCGCGCCGATTCAAAACAAGCTGACTCTGTCCCACGGCGAACAAACAAATGAGTGGCCCATCTTGTTTGTGCCGCGTTTGGATGCGGACGCGCAACTGCGATCGCCCGGGCTTGCGTTTACCCTGAGCGAAGAAGCCATTGCGCGAGCGCGCGCCGGCGAGCGCGTGAGTGTGTGGCTGCGCGAGCCAGATGCGCGCTGTTGCGCGCCCATGCCGTTTGTGCGCGAGGCCATCCACGTGCTGAACTGGCAGCCGCTGGGCACGATCGATGTGCGTCCGCATCTTTTCAGCATTGCCACCGATTTTGCGTTGGATGAAACGCGGCTGCGCAACATGCTTGGCGCAACCGTGATCCTGCAGCCGCTATGGCGGCGCTTCGACGCGCGCGCGCTTACCTGGGCAAGCTATGTCGTCGATGTGGCGTTGGGCGCCGGGTGCCTGCGCATCAGCACGTTGCGCCACGCCGGAGGGCTTGGCGCGCAACCCATATCGCCTTTCCACAATCCGCTGGGGGCGTGGATGTTGAGGCAATTGCTGAGCGCTGAGTGCTGAGTCCCGAGTCGCAACTCGGGACTCACGACTCAACTCTACTCTTCCCTTAGCACATAGCCGACGCTGCGCACTGTATGAATCAAGCGTTGCTCGGCGCCTTCTTCGGTCTTCTGGCGCAAGTAGCGAATGTAAACCTCGAGCACATTGCTCTCGCCGCCAAAGTCGTAGCCCCAGACACGGTCGAGAATTTGCTCGCGCGTGAGCACCTGGCGCGGGTTGCGCATCAGATACTCAAGCAAGTCATATTCTTTTGCCGTCAGCACAAATTGGCGGTCGCCACGTTTGGCCAGGCGCGTGCCGGTGTCGAGCTGCAAGTCGGAGTATTTCAATATCTCCGGCTTGCTGCTGGGCTGCGTGCGGCGCAGCAGTGCGTGGATGCGCGCCAGCAGCTCGGGAAACGCAAACGGTTTGACCAAATAGTCATCGGCGCCGCTTTCCAGGCCGATCACGCGGTCGGGCACGCTGTCCTTTGCCGTGAGCATCAGGATCGGCACACTGCTAGCCGCCCGCAGCCGTGCGCAAACTTCCAAGCCGTCGAGGCCGGGCATCATCCAGTCCAGGATCACCAGATCCGGCGGGTTGTCGCGCGCCTGGGTCAAACCGGTGACACCGTCGTTGGCCACCGCAACTTTGTAATTTTCGTAAGTCAGACCGCGGCGCAAAAGATCGCGAATCGCCGGGTCATCTTCGATAACAAGAATCTGTTCCATACCATTTCCTCCAGCTTCACGCACAACTGATTAGTTATGTCATGAAGAACACTGAGATTTTCACTGTTATGTCGTCTCAGAGTTTAGTACCGCTTCAAAGCTTAGAACGGGAACGTAAAAATCGCCTTAGATAAGTGCTGCTCAAAGCTGAGAAATTTGTCAACGGGGCATCAATACCAGAATTAGCCGGCGCGGTAGTGTCAGCCAGTGCGCCTGGGTATCACATCCCCATTGACATCGTTGCTTCGGCCCGCGTTGCGCGCGCTTGTCCGTAGCAGTGATACGTTGCGGCTTGGGCAGTTGCATGGCTTTGAATCCGGGCTGGTAGCCGACCGTATCTATGCGTGCGACGCCGATGGACGCTTTGGCATTGGCAAGCTGCTGGACGCCTGGCTTCTGGCGCATCCCACATCGGTCGCGTTGCGCGAGAGGCATCTGCTGGTCAAAGCCGCAATGCAGCGCGCCTGCACTGAGGCGCGCGCCAACGGCCTGACGCCCATACTTCTGGACCTGGGCAGCGGGCCGGCGCGCGCGGTCGTCGACGTGCTAAAACGGGATGGCGGTGCCGGGTCAAGAGAGGCCACGGCGTTGTGCATCGACCTGGATGGCGCTTGCCTGCGGGAAGGACGCAGGCTGGCGGCGCAGGCGCAGCTGGATACGCTGCGCTTTGAATGGGCCAACGCCAACGACATGGCGAAACTTGCGCGCTGCATCCGGCCGACGCTGGTGGTGGCCTCCGGTCTGTACGAATACTTCAGCGACGATGCGGTGCGTGCATCCTTGCGCGGCGTGCATGATCGGCTGCGGCCGCGCAATCTCGTGTTTACCGCGCAGGTGCAGCGCACGCGCGCGCCGCTTGGCCTCAGCACATTGGCGCCAGGTGGAAAGACGCGCGTGCGGCCAATCGAGGCATTGGAATCCTGGGCGCGCGGCGCAGGATTTGCGCGTGTGCAAACACGCCTGACGCGCGATGGCGCGCATGCGGTATTCACGCTCGGCGACTAGCGCATACAGGAATCGGGTTCCTGTATGCGCTAGTCGAACCTGTTAGCTGCGGCGCGCGCTCATCGCAGCATCGACGGCTGTCACAATGATGGGCACGATGATGGCCGAGCCCACCAGCTCGATCAGCGCTTGCGGCACCACGAGCGGAATCACAGACGTGTCAACCTGGCCCAGCACAATGGCGATGCCCACCGCGACGACTGTGTTGGTCAGCGCGCCCAGCGCGCCTGCCGCCGCGCCTGCCACGATTTTGTTCGTGCCTTTGAGCGCGTTGTAGACCGCCCAAGCCACCAGCGCCATCAGCAAGCGCGGCACAATCAAGGTGATCGGCCCAAATGCCGCGGTCGCCGGCAACAGCAGATACATCACTCCCATCACCAGCCCGGCAAACATGCCGACGATTGGCCCGCCGATGATGGCGCCGACGATCACCGGAATGAGCAGCGTGGTCATCGCGCCGCTCAAGTTGGGCACAGGGATTGAGCCTATTCCAGCCAGCTGCAGCGCAACCACCATCGCGCCAAAAATGGCCGCCAGCACGATCGTGCGCGTGCCAATGCTCCACGGGCTTGTGTTCGTCATATAAATACTCCTTGATAATTGATAACCGAAATTTGTCTGGCGGGTCGCGTCTCGTAGAATGCCACAACCCGGCAAAACCTGATTCAGGGTGTCCAACGCCGCAATCGGCGCCGGAAACCTTGCGCCCGCGTGACTATCGACTTAACCGACCTCCGCTACGCGTATGCGCGCCGGCCTTCGCCTGCGGTGCAGGGCGTCAGCGCCGCCTTCAAACAGGGCGAAGTGACGCTGCTGGCGGGCGGAAGCGGCTCGGGCAAAACCACGCTGATCCGCTGCATCAACGGCTTGATTCCTCACACCTATAAAGAAGGAACACTGTCCGGCCAGATTCGATGCTTTGGCGAGTCTACCGGCGGACTGTCACTTTCACAAATCGCGCGCAAGATCGGCACGGTGATGCAGGACCCGGAGAAGCAGATAGTGGCCACCCGCGTCGAAAATGAGCTGGCCTTTGGGCTTGAGAATCAGGCGCTGCCGCGCGAAGAGATTCGCGCGCGGCTGCGCGCGGCCGGGCGCAGTATGGGCATTGAAGACCTGCTCGCGCGCGAGACGCACTCGCTCAGCGGCGGCGAGCGCCAGAAGGTGGTAATCGCCGCGGTGCTGGCCATGCATCCGCGCGCGCTGCTGCTGGACGAGCCGCTGGCTTCGCTCGACCCACCTTCGGCGCGCGAGGCGCTGGCGCAATTTCGACGGCTTGCCAATGAAGGCATCACCGTGGTGATTGTGGAACATCGCGTGCCGGAGGTGCTGGGCATTCAGCCGGAGCACTGCGTGGTGTTGCGCAATGGCGCCGTTGTGTTTGACGGCGATGCGAAGGCGTATCAACGCTGGCGCGGCGGCGATCCGCCGGGCGAGCCGGTGGCCATGCGCCGGCCAAAAACGGACAACTCCGCAAGCCTGCTGGCGTTTGACCAGGTGAGCTTTGCCTATGCCAGCGCGGCTCGCGCTCAGGCGCGCAATGCCTCATTCGATATTCGCGCCGGCGAGGTTGTGGCGTTGATCGGCCCCAACGGCGCAGGCAAGTCGACACTGTGCAAGCTGGCCATTGGCCTGCTAAAGCCGGCCCAGGGGCGGGTGCGCGTCGTAAACCGCGATGCGTCCACGCTGACCACGGCGCAAATCGCCAAAGATGTTGGCTACGTCTTTCAGCTGCCCTCAGCGACGCTGTTCGCCAATACGCTGTGCGAAGAACTGAGCTTTGGCCCGCGCAATCTGGGTATGGCGCCGGCCCAGATCGACGCGGCCATCCGGCATGCCATGGATCTGGTTGAGCTAGAGCAAATTCCGCTTGAGACATCGCCCTTCGGCCTGAGTTATGGGCAGCAGAAGCGCGTGGCGATCGCCGGCGTGCTGGCCATGCAGCCGCGCATGCTGATCCTCGACGAGCCAACCGCCGGGCTCGACCACGGCACCGCCGATCAGATGATGACCAATCTGCTCAGCGCCGATGGCGCGCCGGAGGCGCTGCTGATTGTCACGCACGATTTGCGGCTGGCGCGGCGCTATGCCACGCGCGCGATCATGCTCGCCGCTGGAGAGGTGGTGGCCGATGGCGCCGCGCAGGCGGTGCTGGACGATGCCGCGGCCATGCGGCGCGGAGGATTGCTTTGACGGTGCAAGCGCTGGACCCTCGCGCGCGCGTGATTTTCTATCTGTGCATGACAACGGCGGCGCTGCTGCTGCGCGACCCGCGCGCGCTGGCGCTGCTTGCGCTGTTCAGCATGATCGTGCTGATTGCCGCGCAGGTGCCTTGGGAGCGGCTGCGCCCGATTGTGCCGGGCACCGCCGTGTTTATCCTCGTCATCAGCGGGCTGAATTTGCTGACACGCACGCCGGTTGAGGCATTGCAGCAGGCGCTGCGCGCCATCACGATGATGTGCACCACGCTGGCGATTGTGCTGACCTTCGACACCGCCCTGCTTGGAATCACATTTCGGGGGCTGGGGCTGCCCGATCGTTTTGCCTACGCGCTCGATCTGACCGCGCGCTTTGTGCCGACGCTGGCGCGCGACTTTCGCAACACGATCGATGCGCAAAAAGCGCGCGGCTATGAGCTGCAGCTGCGCAGCCGCAACGTCAAAGATCTGCTGACGGTGGGACGGCGGCTTGTGCCGCTGATCGTGCCGGTGGTGGTGCGCTCGGTGCTGGACGCCGAAGACCGCGCCAACGCCATGGATCTGCGCGGATTTGGCACGCAACCGCGCACCTGGCTGCAGGTGCTGCGGTATCGCTGGATCGACGGCGTGTTGATCGCGCTGTCACTCGGCGCGCTGGCGGGGTGTGGCTGGCTGCGCTTTGGCCTTGGATTTTGAATTGAACAGGCAACACAGAGCGCAGTTTCAGCAGGCGAACTACCCCTGCACGGCAAACGCCCGCGCGCCGGGCGGCCCGGGCGGCAGTTCGTCAGGCGTGTAGCTGCGGGGGCGATGCACCACATTCGGTGCTGGCGCGCGCAAATAGGCGCGCATGGCTTCAGCGCCGGCGTCGATCATGCCGTTGACTTGCGAGAAGTCTCCCAGCGGCACCGACTGAAAATCGTAGAGCGGCACATGATGGATGTTGACGCCCGGCACGCGCATGGCTTGATCCAGCTCATTCAACATTTTCTGATAGATCAGATACGAGCCGCAATAGCTTGAAATGGCCATTGCGCCGCGCACCTTCTTGCCCAGTGCCGGTTGAAACGCCAGATCGATTGCCCAGATTTCAGTGGCTCCGCGCGCGATGGCGAGCAGCACCGGCAGATTGCTCGCTGTGCCGCCATCGGTGAACATTTCGCCGTTGTGGCTCAGCGGCGGAAAGAACCCGGGCACCGCCGCGCTCAGCAACACCGCGTCCAGCACCGATGCGCCGGCATCGTCGCCATACACATAGAGCGCTTGCGTGACGAGATGGGCGATGGTTACGTAGAACGGCACGCGCAAATCGCCAAAAGTGCGCATGGATGCGGGAATGGCGGTGGAAAGAAAAGCGCGCAGTTTGGCGTTGTCGGCCAGGTAATCGCGGCCGCGCACCAAATGCATCAATGACCGCGAAGGCGCGGCGGAAAAGAGCTTGCGCGCGCCGGCTTCACGCCAGAGCTGGGCGCCGGCTTCGGCCTGCGCCGGCTTCGGCTCGATGGCCAGATACAGGCCGTTCAACGCGCCGGCGCTGGTGCCTACGATCATGTCGGGTTTGACGCCATGCTCCATCAGCACGCGCGCAGCCCCAAGTTCCAATGGTCCGCGGTTGCCGCCGCCGGAAAGTACAAACGCTCGCATAGGGTAACTTTAATACGAAGTAGGCAAAAAAACGTAGCGATAGAAACAGCCCGGCTTCTTGCGAAACCGGGCTGCGGCTGTCAAAAATGAGCCAGCACCCTGAAATCTAGTTCTTCTGCTCAGGCGCCGGCGGCGTGTTGTCCCCGCCCACCAGAGGCGGCTGGAAGTCGCCGGTTCCACCGTTGATCAGCTTGGGCTCGTTCGGCTCCGGCTTGGGCGCCTCAACCGGCGTGGCGGATGGCGCCTTGGACACGGCGCTGTTCGTCATGCCGTTAATGATCACCACCTTCTCGTCGTTGTCCATCGCCACGTTGGGTTGTTCCAGCAGCGGGTCGTTGCGGGTGGTGCGCAGATCGACCATTGCCTGGGCACGGATGGCGGCCAGCGTCTTCGGAATGATCTCTTCCTCGCGCAGCGAATCCGACGTTTGGTTGGCCTCGATCACTTCAACGACTTCTTTGCCGCTGAGCGTCTTTTTGATCATCAGCTCCTCGGCCAACGCCGAGGTCTCGCGCCAGTGGCGGCGCAGCAGCTTCTCGGTCGCGTCCTGCATGTGCAGCCAGTAGTTCTTGAGCGTTTCTTCCTTGTCGCGCAAATACTGGTCGTACGAGTGACCGAGCGGGCCGCCGGCTCCACCTGCCAACGGCGGGCCAAAGTAACCGTTTTCTATCAGCAGATACATTTGGCCACGGATGCTCGGAAAGTCGCCGCCCACGCTCTGATACATCTCACCTGAATAGATGTGCTCCGCGGCGCGGCCGGCAAACGAGATCATGATGCCGTAGGCGAGGCGAACCACCGGCTCCACATGCTGTTCGACCGTGTCAATAGGCTGCACATAGCCCTTTACGCCGGTCGACAACGGGTTGATCGTGGCGCGCACGATTTTCGTTTCGGGCGCGAGATAGTACATCGCGATGGCGTGGCCGGCTTCGTGATAGGCCAGCACGCGGCGCTGACCTTCATCGAATTCCTCGACCGGCATTTCCATGCCGTGCTGCTGTTCCATGAAGGCTTTGTCGATGTCCTTCTGCGAGACTTTCTTGCGGCCGGCAAAGAAGGCCAGGCGCACGGCGTCTTTGGTGATTGCACCGGAGATGTCCGCCGGCGTCATGCCGTTGGTATCGCCTACGATCGCCTCGACATCGACCGATTCGTCGTGCTGAATCTTGCTGAGATAGCCCAGAATAATTTGACGGCGGCTGACGCGATCGGGCGCTTCAACTGCGATCTTGGTGTCCAGGCGTCCGGAGCGCGTAAGCGCCGGGTCGAGCACATCCGGGCGGTTGGTGCTGCCCATCCACATCACGTGCCAGTTGCGCTTGATCACATACTTCTTGCCAAAGAGTTTCCACAACTTGGTTTTGAGCTTCTCGCCGCGCGACGGGCCGTTCATGCCATCCATCTGGCTGAGTAGTGTGCTCAGGGCAAACATGCCGAGGCCCATGCCCATGCCAGTGCCGCTGGCCATGCCTGGCCCGCCGCCAGCACCGCCCCGAACGCCGCCGCGGCTCATGCCGATGGCGTCAATTTCATCGATGTAGGCCACGCATGCGCCATATTTCTTGGCCAGGTCGCGCGACCATTTGCTGTAGCGCAGCACCTTGAGAATGTCCATGCCCCAGAACATGCCTTGAAAGCTGGTGCCGAGTGCCGAGATAAACGCCATGCCCGACTCGCCGGCGACGGCTTTGGCCAGCATGGTCTTGCCGGTTCCGGGAGGCCCGTAAAGCAGCAAGCCGCTGATGTACTTGCCGCCCATCTTTTCGAATTCCTTGCGGTCGCGCAACAGCGACATCCACTGCTTGACCAGCGCCACAAGCTGCGGCTGGCCCCAGTAATCGTCAAAGGTCACGCTGGTGTCATCGCCGGGGCGGATGATCTCCACGCTTGGCCTGGAAAGGAACCAGAACAACAAGCCGAACTGCAACACGATGCCAGCCAACAGACCGAGCACCTGCACGGCAAAGCCGAAGATGTACTCGATCGAAGTCAGAATCAGGTTGAATTCGACATCGCCGCTTCTTGCGAAAATGATCAAGAACGTGACGATGCTCAAGAAGATCGTGATCTTGATAATGCTCTTGATCGCGCGGCGCAGGCGATTGGCCGGCCGGTTGTAAGGAATGTCTATTTCCTTTAGCGCGGATTTCTTCTTTTGGTCGGGAAGTAACGGTCGGGGAAGGCTGGCCATGAATAGGGGGCTCCGATAACCTATAATCTTTCGACGTTTCGCCGGATTGTAGTCGTGGGCGGGCTGGGAACAAGGCAAATCGCTTTAGAACTTGGTGAGAGCGCTGTGATAGTTATTGTCGGTTTGGGACCCGGTGATCCGCAATGGCTCACCCGCGAGGCATGGCAAGTGCTGCGCCGGGCGCGCACGGTATATCTGCGCACGCGCAAGCACCCCACTGTGCGCGGTCTGCCCAAGCACCTGCGTCTACGTAGTTTTGACGGACTGTACCAGCGCGCCGCAGACTTTGACGCGGTTTATTCCGAGATCGCTCGCAGTATTATTGCAGCCGCCAGAAGAAAGAACAAACGGCCAACGGACGATGTGGTTTATGCGGTGCCCGGCCATCCGCTGGTTGGCGAACGATCTGTGCCGATGATTCTGGCCGCCGCGCAAGCCGCCGGCATTCCCACCCGCATCGTCAGCGGCATGAGCTTTATTGAGCCGGTGCTTGAGGCGCTGCAAGCGCCGAGTGCGGGACTCCGGCACTCAGGACTTCAGACGCTCGACCCCATCGCCGGCCTGCAAATCTGCGACGCGTTGGATTTGGCCCGTCTGCATCACCCGCCGCTCGATCCGGATCGGCCGGCGCTGGTGGCGCAACTGTACTCGCGCGCGATCGCATCGGATGTCAAGCTCACGCTGCTCAATGAATACCCTCCCCATCACCGCGTGCGCGTGGTGCGGGCTGAACTAAAAGTCCCGGTCCGCGAGTCCCGCGGGCCCGAGACCCCGCGGACGGCCACGGG
>JANMNW010000393.1:0-18882 GCA_031368515.1 Chloroflexota bacterium | reverse complement strand
ATTTCGAGTGGGTGCAGAGCCTGCAGCAGTTGTTCTGGGAAGAGGACGATGTCACCCATCGCCTTGAGCGCATCATGATCCGCGGCTTCCGCGATGTCTATGAATACGCCATGAAACTCGATCTCGATCTGCGCACAGCTGCATTGTGCCTGGGCATCGGGCGCGTTGCCGAAGCGACTACCACGCGCGGGCTGTATCCATAATGTGAGTGCGGAGTCCCGAGTCCCGAGTCATGATTCGGGACTTGGGACTCCGGACTCCGCACTCCGGACTCTCCGCTATTTCTCCGGCTGCAACAGACCGTAATTGCCGTCTTTGCGGGCGTAGACGACTTTGATGGTGTCGTCGTTGTCGTGCATGAAGACATAGAAGCTGTGCCCGACCAAGATCATCTGCTCAACCGCTTCTTCGACGCTCATGGGCACCACGGTGAACGTCTTGACGCGCACCAGTTTTTCGGTGTTGTCATAGCCGTCGCTATCCACGTCGGTGGGAGGGGCCTCGGCATTGGCGAGCTCCTCGTCCACCGGCAAGCCGCTTCGCTTGCGATCGGCCCGACGGCCCTTGAAGCGCGCGATTCGCTGATATAGCTTGTCCAGAGCGGTATCGAACGCGGTGTATGGATCGGTATGGTGTTCTTCCACCCGCAGGATGGCGCGCTTGCGGCGCGCAGTCAGCTGCACCACGCGTGGCGCTGTTTCGCTGGCGTTGCTGCGTTTGAACTCCACGCGCAATTCTTCCGCGCCGGGAAGATAGCGATCCAGCCTGGCGGCGCGTTCTTTAACATGAGCGCTGAGCTTTGAGCTGATCATCATGCCGTGGCCTTGAACAGTGATTTCCATGCGTAACCTCCAGATAGCAATGGTCTTTCAGCGGGTGTCCGCCGCGCGCGCCAGCGTCAGCGCCGCCACACCGGCCGCGCCCGCTTGCCTGCAAGCGGAAGCGCATTCGGTCAGGGTGGCGCCGGTCGTCAGCACATCATCAATAATCATCACACGTTTCCCGTGCAGCAACTCCCGGTTGGCTGAAAACGCATCCCGCACGTTGGTCAGTCGTTGGACGGGTGACAAAAGTGCCTGTTGATCGGTGGCGCGCACCCGCCGCAACGCGTTGTGCGTGTAGCGGGATCGAAGCTCCGTGGCGATGCGTCTGGCCAGCCATTCACTCTGGTTATAGCCCCGTTCGCGTTCGCGCGCCCGGTGCAGCGGCACAGCCAGCACAACATCCACTGGCAGGTCGTCGCCACCGGCGTGGCGCCAAGCCGCGCACATCCAGGGCGCGAAGGTGTCGGCCAGATGCGGGGCGCCGCCGAATTTCAAAGCGTGGACGGCTTCACGCAACGCGCCTTCAAACGGCACAGCGGAAATGACGGAAAGGTCTGTTTCGCCGGAAAGGCGCAACGTGCTGCGCGATTCCCGCGCATCGAAGCGCCTGGTACGCCTGTCGCAGTCGGTGCACCACAGTCCGGCGCCGTAGGCGCCGCAACCACCGCAGCGGCGTGGAAAGAGCATATCGAGCGCGCTGTCGAGCGCGCGTCGCGCCAAGGACGATGTAGCCGTCATGCCGGAATTGAGCTGACAATGCTAACGCGCAACGAGGCCGCTCAAAAAGTCCGTGATGCGCGGGCCCAGGAGCACCACTATAACAACCAGAACGATTGAGAACAGGATCAAGATCAGGGCAAAGTCGATCACGCTGCCGCGGTCGTCTTCTCCGCTTCGAGGTCTCATGCCGGAGATTATAGTCGCGCGACCGCGGGTTGACGGCGCCGCAACCTGACACTTCCTCTCAGTTTGCGCGACGTGCCCACGTTAAGGTGGGCTCCAACTTAAGATGGGGCCCACCTCAAGGTGGAGACCACTTGTTGGCGCATATACTCCACCCATGTCTATCGCCGAGACGCTGTTCCGTCTGCAGTCGCTCGATTCCGATATCGACGCCGTTCGCCGCCGCGTATTTGAAATCGACAACGCACTCAAAGGCACGCCGGCGCTGGCGCACACCCGCGCCGAAGCAGAGCGCACGCACAAGGCCGCGCAAGCCGCGACCATTGCGCAGAAGCTGGCCGAGCTTGAAGCGCAGGAGCTCGACGAAAAAATCGCCTCGGAAGAAAAACGGCTGTATGCCGGCGCGATCAAGAGCCCAAAAGAAATGATCGAAGTGCAAAGCGAAGTCGATCAGTTCAAGCGCCGCCGCGCGAGCATGGACGAATCGCTGCTGACCTTGATGGAACAGGCGGAAACCGCGCGCGCCGACGAGGCGCGCTGCCGCATCGCGCTGCAACAAGCCGAGTCCAATCACGCCAGCGACAGCATGCACTTGAAATCCGAGCGCGCGCAAATCATCGGCAAACTTCCGGGGCAGGCGGAGCAACGCGCCGCCCTCGTTGCGTCTATGTCCAAGAACGCTGTGGATCAATACCAAAGCATCCGATCCAAAAAACAGAATGGCATCGCCGTAGTTTCGTTGACCAGCGGCGCGTGCGGCGGCTGCGGTGAAGATGTCTCCTCGAGCGCTGGCCAAAAAGCGCATTCTGGCAGCGAAATCGCGCTCTGTTCCAATTGTGGCCGAATCTTGTATGCCCGATAGTCCAATATTCTAAGTGTCACTCCGGGTTGCATATTTAGTGTGTTCACATTAGACTTGCATGACAACGTCGGCCTGTCCTGCAGGCTTTGGAGGGGAATCTCGGCGTTATCTCGGTGGATGCTTTTAATTTTCTGAAAGCCTGCCTTTTCAGGGAATTAACTGCGATTGCCGAGACAAAGCTCATTCATACACCAGGAGAGAAATGCGTAGATTATTTGGCTCAATCGTCGCGTTTGGTCTTGCGGCTGCCGCGGCCTTGCCCGCCGCCCACGCCGCAGCGCCGCCGCCGCTCAAGATCGACAGCGATCTGCGGGTGCCGTCGGAACTGAGGGAAAAGTCGACATTTGTGCCGCGCGCCGACCGCGAGGTCGATGTTGTGGTGCGGCTATCAGCTGCGCCGCTGGCCACCTTTGCCGGCGCCGGCTTCAAACAGGCGCGCGCTGCAAATCAAACCAACATCACGCGCGAAATGCAAATCGCCCACGTGCGCGCGTTGAGCGCCGCGCAAAGCACGCTGATGGCGCAAGCTGCCCCGCTCGGCGCGCGTGAAATTGCGCGCTTTCAGCGCGCGCTGAACGGCGTGGCCGTGCGCGTGAAATCGAGCCAGATCAACGCGCTCAAAGCGCTGCCCGGCGTGACAAGCGTTCGACCGATCAACCACTACGCGCTGGATCTCGCCGACACTGTGCCGTACATCGGCGCAAAAGCGGTGCAGAACAGCGGCGTGACCGGTGCAGGCATCACGGTCGCGGTGCTGGACAGCGGCATCGATTACACGCACAAAAACATCGGCGGCCCGGGCACTCTGGCCGCCTACGAAGCCGCCTACGGCACGAGCACGGCCGACCCCAAGAACACCACAACCGATGGGTTGTTCCCGACCGCCAAAGTGGTGGCGGGATATGACTTCGTCGGCGAGACGTGGGGCGTAGTAAACAATGCCGAAGTTGGCACGCGCACCGAAGACCCCGATCCGATCGATCTGGAAGGCCATGGCACACATGTGGCCGACATCATCGCCGGCGAAAGCGCCGACGGCACGCACAAAGGCGTGGCGCCAGGCGCCAAGCTTGTTGGCGTCAAAGTGTGCAGCGCAATTTCCTCGTCATGCAACGGCGTGGCCTTGCTCAAGGCGGTTGAATTTTCGCTCGACATCAATCAGGACGGCGACATGTCCGACGCCGTCGACATCATCAATCTTTCGTTGGGCTCGAGCTACGGCATGAAAGAAGACGACCTGAGCTACGCGCTGGCCCAGGCGGTGGGATCGGGCGTGGTCGTTGTGGCTTCGGCCGGCAACAGCGCCGACCGCCCCTATATCGTCGGCTCGCCTTCCGCACAGCCCGAAGTGATCAGCGTGGCGCAAACGTCGATGCCTAACGGAAAGACCTTTCCGCTGGTCCTCACAATCAACGGCGCGCAGCGCATCATCAGCAACACCAACACCGTGGACTGGGCGCCTATCGGCGCAGGCTTTAGCGGTTCGGTTGTTCACATTGGCCGAGGCTGCCCGGGCGCCGATATTGGCCCTGGCGTTTCCGATGACGTATATCTGACAAACCCAAGCGGCAAAGTTGCTTTGATCGACCGCGGCGCCTGTTCCATCAGCGCGAAGGTCGATCGCGCGGCGCGCGCCGGGGCAATTGCGGTGATTCTGGCCAACAATGCCGGCGGCGATCCGCCCACGTTCTCGCTGGGCTCCGGCTCGCAGTTTGTGCCGACGATTGTCGTCACGCAAAACGACGGCGCCGCCATCAAGGCCGCGCTCAAGGCCGGCCCTGTCACTGCCGCCGTTTCGCCAGCAGTGTCGATTGCGCTGGTCGGCAGCATGACCGCTTCTTCCTCGCGCGGCCCATCCTATAGCTACAACGCCATCAAGCCGGACATCGGCGCCCCTGGCGCGTCCGTTTCGGCCATCGCCGGCAGCGGCGATGAGTCAGAAGGCTTTGGCGGCACGTCCGGCGCCGCGCCGATGGTGGCTGGCTCGGCCGCCCTCGTGCTGAGCGCGCGCCCTGGCCTCTCGCCGCGCGATGTGAAGGCGCTGCTGGTCAACACAGCTGACACAAATATCGTGACAAACCCGGCCACCGCGCCGGGCGTGCTCGCGCCAATCACCCGCATCGGCGGCGGTGAAGTTCGGGTAAACAAGGCCGTGGGCGCCAAGACGGCCGTTTGGGCCGCTGACGATCAGAATCCGTCGTTGTCGTTTGGCTATCGCGCAATCACCGAAGATCGCTCCTTTGGCAAGCGCGTCATTGTGCGCAACTACAGCAACGCGGCGCGCACCTACACGATCACGCCAAAATTCCGCTATGCCAACGACGCAGCCAGCGGCGCGGTGACCCCGGTAGCGCCGGCGTCGATCACCGTTCCGGCCAATGGCAGCCGCTCGTTCCGCATCGAGCTGAAAATCGACGCGGAAAAACTGCCGACCTGGCTGCTCAACGGCGGCTCGCTCGGCGGCACCGGCAGCGCCCTGCAGAGCGTCGAGTTTGACGGCTATGTTGAAGTGGCCGATGCGGCCGAGACCGTGCATGTGGCGTGGCAGATCATGCCGCACAAATCCACCCTGCCCAAGGTTCAATCGCGCCGGGTGACGCTCAAAGACGGCGAAGGGTCGACTACGGTAAACAACGCAGGCGTTGAAGACCTGTTTGTCGAGCCGTTTGCGCTGACTGGCATCAGCGAAAAGAAGGACCCCGGCATATTGCCCGGCCCTGGCTACAACTATGTCATCGTCGATCTAAAAGCCGTGGGCGTGCGCCCCGGCATTCTGGACGGCGATCCGGTTGTGCAGTTCGGTATTGCCACGAACGGCAACCGCGCCCATCCGGCCTATCCGGCTGAGTTCGACGTGTATATCGACAATAACCGCGACGGCAAATACGACTTTGTCGTCTATACCCGCGAGCTTGGCACCTTCGCAAGCAGCGGCCAATGCGCCGTGTATGTGGTGGATCTGGTGGCTGGGGTGCAATTCCCAGCCTACTTCTGTGATGCCGATCTGAACTCCGGCAATATCATTCTGACTGCGGCGTTGGCGGACATCGGCATCGCCAATCTGGATCAGGAGTTCAGCTTCTCGGTGTTCGCGTATGACAGCTACTTCACCGGCAATTTGACCGATGGCATAGAGTACATGACCACCCGCCCTTTGACGCCGCGCTACTTCGGCGTGATGGCCAGCAACGATCCGGTGCCGGCAGGCGGCAGCGACACGCTGCTGGTCGGCGAATTCACCAATGGCTGGACCGAGCCCACACAGGACTCGGGCGTTCTGTTGCTGTATCGCGATGCCCCTCCCGGCAAAGAATCGGAAATTGTGTTGGTGAAGTAAGCGCGCGCGTTTGCCTTCACAACAGTTCTGCAGGGGCGGCCGCAAGCCGCCCCTGCGGGCTTTTTTCGGCCAGGAGCCGTATGCGGCCGTACGCATGTCGAGTCGCCTAAAATCCAGCCATCTTGGAAGACACAATCTATCTGATGATCAGCGGCGCGATCACAGCCTATCGCGCAGCCGAGTATGTGGCCGCACTGAGCGCCCGCGCTCAGCGTGTGATCACCGTGCAAACGCCCAATGCCATGCGCCTGATCAGCCCGCTCGATCTTGCGCGCATCCCCGGCAATCATGTCGTCGAGAGCTACTTTGATCCGCAGATACTGCCGCGCCCGCTGCCCGGTCCGGTGGTGTTTGCGCCATGCAGCTTCAACTCGCTCAACAAACTCGCAGCCGGCATTTCCGACAATCTGGCGCTCGCCATCACCGCGGAGATGATCGGCTACGGGCAGCGCGTGGTGGTGGGCATCTCGGTAAACCCGCCCTTGTTTGCGCATCCTGCAGTGCGCCAGTCGATCGCCGCGCTGCGCAGCTGGGGCGTGCGGGCGGTCGAACCGCGCGATGAGGGCCAGGGGCTGACACTTGCGCCGACGCCCGTTGTGTTGGAGCAACTGGGCTGAAAGCCAGGGTTGCGAGCCCCGCGCCCAGTCAGGGGACGAGGCACTCAACACTCGGCCTCCCTCTTCGAACGACTAGTTGTCATGCGTGTGCGCGCTGATTACGATCTCACGCATGACAAACGACAACAACCTTACGACGCTCTCCGCGCAGATGGCCGATGCGGTCGACACCATCGCGCGTTCGCTGGTGACCGTCAACGGCCGCGAGCGGCAAGCGGCCACCGGCATCGCGTATGCGGCTGATCTCGTGCTGACCGCTGATCATGTCGTCGAACGCGATGACAACCTGACCATTGTGACGCCGGATGGCCGCACGCTGCCGGCGCAATTGGCCGGCCGCGATGGTTCTTCGGATATCGCGGTGCTGCGCGTGGCCGGGCTGAACACACCCCCCGCCGCCGCTGCCGCGAGCGCGCGTGTCGGCGCGCTGGCCTTGGCTGTCGGGCGGCCTTCGCAGGAGGGCGTTGTCGCCAGCTCTGGCATCGTGAGCGCGGTGGGCGGCCCGGTGCGCATGGGCCGCAATGCGCAGCTGGACCGGTTCATTCGCACCGACGCAATTCCGTACCCCGGATTTTCCGGCGGTGCGCTGATCGACGCCAGCGGCGCTGCCTATGGCTTGCTCACCACCGGGCTGGTGCGCGGCACCGCCATCGTGATCCCGATGGACATTGCGCTGCGGGTGGCCGGCACGCTGACGCAGCATGGCTATGTCAAACGCGGATATCTCGGTGTTGTTACGCAGCAGGCGGCGGTGCCGCCGGCGCAACGCGCCGCCCTCAGGCAAGAACACGGCTTGCTGGTGGTGCGTGTTGAAGAGAACGGTCCGGCTGAAAAGGGTGGCCTGATTGTCGGTGACATGCTGCTGGCTTTGGACGGCCATCCAGTGACCGATGCCGACGACTTGCTGGGGATGCTCTCGGGCGATCGGGTGGGCAAAGCAGTCAGCGTGCGCGTGTTGCGTGGCGGGCAACCGGCGGACATCGCCGTCACCGTTGGCGCGCGCGATTGAGCCGGAGGACTGCACATGCTTTCATTTGAAACGCTGACCGGCACACTTGATCACGCCGCGGTCGGCCTGCTCGATGGTGCACGGCGCGCGGTGGTCCAGCTTGTTGTCCGTGAACGTGGCGTCGGCACCGGCACTGTCTGGCGCCAGGACGGCCAGGACGCGCTGATTGTGACCAATGCCCATGTGCTTGCCGCCGGAGATCACGGCGGTCGGCACGAGCGCGGCAGGTTGCGCATGCTGGATGGCGAAGGTGTTGCGCATGAAGTCGCGGTGCTGCGCCGTGACGACGCGCTGGATCTTGCGCTGCTGCGGGTGACCGTGGCCGGGCGCGTGACGGGCCTGCGTTTTTCCGCACAGACGCCGCGCGTGGGTGAGTGGGTTTTTGCCATAGGCAACCCATGGGGCCAGACGGGCGTGGTGACGCGCGGCGTGATCAGCACAACTGGCACTGTGGCCGCACGCGACGGCCGGCGCGTGAGCATCATTCGATCGGACGTGCATCTGGCGCCCGGAAACTCGGGCGGGCCGTTGCTCAACGCGGCCGGCGATGTGGTGGGCATCAACGCGATGATCGTCGGCGGCGATTTGAGCGTGGCGATCGCGGCCAGCACGGTGGCGGACTGGCTCAACCCGCAAATGAAGATCTAGCAGCGCGCCCGCACACTGCTCACATGATACGTGTCTGGATCGTCGCCGCATCGCCGGTCATTCGCGCTGAATTGCGCGACATGGTGACGCGCGACGGGCTGACTGTAGCTGGCGAATCTGCCGATTCGAAGCAAATCGACCTGGCCGCCAGCCACAGCGCCGATGTGTATCTTTTGGATGGCGCATCCACCACTGGGCTTGGGTTTGCGCTGGCCAGCACCGGCAGCCAGGCGGTGGTGCTGCTCACCGACCAGCCGGAGCGCGTTGCGGCGTTGCGCAGGCTGCGGCTGCGCGGCTGGGCGCTATTGCCCAGCGATGCAAACGCAGAAGCCGTTCATGCGGCATGCCTGGCCTCGCACGCGGGCCTGTGCGTGGTGGCGCCCGAGTTTGCCGAAAGCGCCCTCGGCCTTTCGGACGCGACTGAAACTGCGCCCCTGGATCAGCCGTTGACCGCGCGCGAGCACGGCGTTCTGGAGCTTGTCGGACGCGGGTTGCCCAGCAAGATGATCGCGGCCGAGCTCGGCGTGAGCGAGTCGACGGTGAAATTTCATCTCTCCTCGATTTTTGCCAAGCTCTCGGCTGCCAGCCGCACGGAGGCGGTCAGCAAAGCCGCCCGGCTCGGGTTGATTACACTATGACGCGTGAGCAGCTCCGACGCGCGCGCCATTTTTCACCTTGACCTCGACGCGTTTTTTTGCGCGGTTGAGGAGCTGCGCCATCCCAGTCTGCGCGGCAAAGCGTTTGCCGTCGCCGGCCGGCCCGATCAGCGCGGCGTGGTGTCTTCGGCCTCCTATCCGGCTCGAAAATTCGGCGTGCGCAACGCCATGCCCACCGCGCAGGCGCTGCGCCTGTGTCCACGACTGATCGTGGTACCGCACTCGCACGGCGTGTATGGCGAATACAGCCAGCGGGTGATGACGCTGTTGCGCGAGTATGGCGACGAGCTGCAGCAGCTCTCGGTTGATGAAGCCTTTATGGACCTGACCGGCTTCTCCGCGGATGCGCGCTCGCTTGCGCTCGAAATTCAGGCGCGCATTCAGGTCGAAATTGGGTTGCCGTCCAGCATCGGCGTTGCGCAGAATAAGCTGGTGGCCAAGATGGCAAGCGGCGCGGCCAAACCCAATGGCATTCGGGTGATCGCGCCGGGAACCGAGGCGGCGTTTTTCGCGCCCATGCCGGTGGGCGAGCTGTGGGGCATTGGCAAAGCCACCGTGCCGCGGCTGGAAGCGCTTGGCATCAAAAGCATCGGCGACTTGCAGCGCGCCGAACCGGCGCAACTGCGGCGCGTGTTTCACGATCACGCCGATGTGGCCATCGCGCGCGCGCGCGGCATCGATTTGTCCGCCGTTGATCCCGAGCGGGATGCCAAGTCGATCAGTGAGGAAACCACGTTTTCGCGCGATGTGCGCGACGCCGATGTGCTGCAGAAAACGCTGCTTGCGCTCAGCGACCGCGTGGCCGCGCGCTTGCGCAAGCACGATGTGCATGCGCGGACAGTGCATTTGAAGCTGCGCTGGCAGGACTTCACAACGGTGACGCGCCAGAGCACGCTGAGCACGCCCACGCAGCTGGGTGATGACGTGTTTGGCGAGGCTGAACAGTTGTTTCGCGTCACCTGGAAGCGAGGTGAGCTGGTGCGCCTGCTGGGCGTCGGCGTGAGCGGCCTGAGCGCCGGCGCCCAGTTTGGCCTGTTTGACGAAGCGGTGCGTGAAGAGAAGCTTCAGCTTGCGCGCACCCTGGATCAGCTCAAAGCGCAGTATGGCAGCGATGTCATCAAGCGGGCGAGCTTGACGCGCAAGAAAAAAAGCTCGAATTCACCCTAAGGTGACGGCTCCACCTTGCTTACGCGACTGAACCGTTGGCGAAAACGGCGCGCCTGCATTTATGCGATGAGTCCGCTGTCGTCAGGAATCGGTCTTTTAGGCGTCGGAACCGATTCCGGTCGAGGTGTATACTCTCATTTCTTCTTAAGGTAAATACATGTCCGCTTGAGCAAATCCCCGCGCACAGACGGATGTTATCCGGTAGCCATGAAGCCCGGTACCTCATTCTCGCCTGCTTGACCATGCTTTTTTGTATGGCCGCGCGCGTTTTCTCCCGGCACTTCCGCACTAATTATGGCAAAAAGTCTTACTGAGTCCGTTCGCAACGTTGTGATCGGCCATCCGCTGCGAACCGACGACATGGCGCATCAAGCCATCTCAAAGAAAGTAGGCTTGGCGGTTTTTGCGTCAGATAATCTCTCTTCGGTCGCCTATGCGACGCAAGAGATTCTTGTGGTGTTGGCCGGCGCCGCCGCATTGGTGGGCACGCAGGTGTTTGCGCTCAGCATTCCGATTTCGATTGCCATCGTCGGCTTGCTGGTGTTGCTTGCGATCAGCTACCGCCAGACCATCTTTGCCTATCCCAGCGGTGGCGGCGCCTACATTGTGGCGCGCGATAATCTCGGTGAAATTCCGGCGCAGATCGCCGGCGCCGCGCTGTTGACCGATTACATTTTGACCGTTGCCGTCAGCGTGTCGTCTGGCATGGAGCAAGTGGCCTCGTTGATCCCGGCACTGCAGCCCTATCGCGTGGTGCTTGCGCTGGGCGCGATCGCTTTTATGACCGTGATGAACCTGCGCGGTGTAAAGGAATCCGGCTCGTTTTTTGCCATCCTGACCTACTTCTTTATGGGCACCATGTTGCTCACGCTCGGTGTGGGTCTGTTTCGTTGGGCCACGGGCACGCTGGGCACGGTTACCAGCGTGGAAGCGCTCCATCATGTGCCTGAGCAGCTCACGCTATTCTTGATATTGCGCGCGTTTAGCAGCGGCTGCGCTGCGGTGACCGGCGTCGAAGCCGTGTCAAACGGCATCCAGGCGTTTAAGGAACCCAAAAGCAAAAATGCTGCGACGACGCTGCTGGTGATGGCGAGCCTGCTCGGTGTGATGTTTATTGGCACATCTATGCTGGCCCAGGCGATCCAGGCGGTTCCGTCCGAATCGCAGACGATCATCTTTCAGATTGGCGATACGGTGCTGGGTCCGTTTGTTCCGGTGCTGGTCGTGGCCACCACGCTGATCCTGATTTTGGCGGCCAACACCGCGTTTAACGGCTTCCCATTGCTTGCGGCGATTCAGGCGGGCGACGGCTTTTTGCCGCGGCAGTTGACGTTCCGCGGCACACGCCTGGTCTATTCGACCGGCATCATTGTGCTGGCCATCGCGGCCGGCGCATTGATAGTCGTCTTCAACGCGCGCACCACGGCGCTCATACCGCTTTACGCCATTGGTGTGTTCATGAGCTTTAGCCTGTCGCAATGGGGCATGGTGGTGCACTGGCTGCGCGGTTCAAAACTGAAGCCCGGCGAGGAGCGAACCACGGTGTTTGGCCATTTGCGCCATGACAAGAACTGGTTCGGAAAGTTGCTCATCAACGGCCTTGGCGGCACGATTTCCGTCTTGGTGATGTTGATTTTTGCGGTGACGAAGTTCACGTCCGGTGCCTGGATCACCGTCATTCTGATTCCAGCTTTGGTTATGCTCTTTCTGCGCGTGCACCGGCATTACAAGCATGTCGCGCGCATATTGAGTTTGGGCAAGCGCAAAGTGCGCCCGACGCCTCACCCGATGAAGACCATCGTATTGGTTGACGACGTGCACTTTGGCACCGTGCGCGTGGTCGAATTTGCCAAGTCGCTGGGCCGGCCCTGGACGGCGATACACGTCGATTACAACGACCGCAAGACGCATCTGGTGCAACGCAAGTGGCAGGAACGCATCGGCGAAGGCGAGTTTTTGGTGCTCCCTTCGCCGTTCAGGCGGCTGACCGAGCCGATCAAGGCGTATATCCAGGCCGAGCTGGACAAGAGCCCGGATGCGTTTGTGCATGTGATCATGGGCCAATTGGTGATGGACTCGCCGTGGGCCAAAGCCTTGCACTCCAACAACTCGCTGGGCATTATGCAGGATCTGCAGTCGATCGACCGGGTCATCGTGACCGATGTGCCCTATCAATTGCATGAAGCCGATGCGGCCGTGGCTCCCGAGAACTTGCCCAGCGACTTTGAGAAGATGATCGAGCACGTCGATGCGCATGGCGAAGCGCACGCGGAAGGGAACAAAGCGCCATGACCATCGGCGACTCGCCGATGGTCATGGCCTCTCTCGACTATCGCAGCCCGCTCGCGCGCGCAATCAGGCTCGAAAGCTCCTGCACGTCACGATCTTGAGGCAGCTGCGCTGCGACGCGTTGCGCCCAGGGCGCCAGCTGCGCCAGCGTCATCTCGCTGTAGGGGCTGCGGCGCAGAATTTCCGCATACTCGGCCACCACGGCATTCATCTGGTAGCGCGCTGACGCGGCATCAAAGCTGCCGGCCAGATCCCAGGTGTTGAACTCGCCGGAAAGCTCGCGCACCGCGCTCGTGTCGATCTCTTGCCAGCGCAGAAACACCGTGGCGATGCGGCCGCGCGCGCCGGGCCGCAGCTGCACCTGATACAGCGCCGTGGCGTTGTGCCCGCTGTTGAGCTCGCCGGCATCGACGCTGTCGTTGCGGAAGTCCTGGTCGGCCACCGCGCGGTTCTCGTATCCAATCAGGCGATAGCTGGCCACCACATCCGGGTTGAACTCGACCTGCGCTTTGGCGTCTTTGGCGATGCCTTGCAGGGTGTTGGTCAGCCGGTCGAGAAAGAGGGTGCGGGCTTCGTCTATGGTGTCGATATACGCATAGAAACCGTTGCCCTTGTTTGCCAGCCGTTCCATCAGCACGTCGTTGTAGTTGCCCATGCCGAAGCCGACGGTGGTCAGCATGACGTCGTCCGGCGCGCGGCCGCGCGCGTTTTGGATCATCGAAATGGGATCGAGATTGCCGACGTTGGCCACGCCGTCCGAGCACAAAATCACCCGGTTGATGCCGCCCGGCAAATGTGCTTGAAACGCCATGTCGTAGCCTAGCTGCAAGCCGGCGGCGGTGTTGGTGCTGCCTTCGGGCTGCAGGCTGTAGATGGCCGCCAGAACCTCGTCACGGCGCGCGCCATTGGTCGGCTGCAACACCACGCGCGCGCGGCTGCCGTAAACGACGATTGAAACGCTGTCCTGATAGGTCAGCCGGTCGACCAGCAGCTCCAGCGAGCGCTTGACAAGCCCCAGGCGGTTGTCGCGCGACATTGAACCGGAGACGTCGATGACGAACGTCAGCGCAGCGGGTTTGCGCTGCGCTTCGGGCACTTGATAGCCCTGCACGCCCAGGCGCAGCAGCACCGAGCCGTCGCGGTGGAACGGCGATGGCGCGCCATCGGCGTAAACGGCAAACGTGCTATTGATTGGCGGGGCATAGTCTTGCACGAAGTAGTTTAAAAACTCTTCGGCGCGCACCGCTTCGTAAGGCGGCAGCATGCCGTCGTTGATGTATTTGCGCGCGACCGAATAGGAGGCTGTGTCGACATCCAGCGCGAACGTCGACATGCGATCGCGCAGTGGATCGATGGGCGGGTTGACGCCATAGTCTTTGAACGTGGTGTCTTCCGGGCGAACAGGCTCGGCAACCGAAGTGGGCTCAATCGGGATTCGGCCAGTGTCGCCGGCGATGGGCTTGGGACCTTGTCCGGCTGGCGCGGCGGGCGCCGGCGCGATGTTGGCGCGCTCGGCCGAATACGGCTGTTCCAGAGGTTTGGCCGCATCGCGCGGCATTTCGTATTTGGGTGCTTCGGTCGGCGCAGCAGCCGGCATGCCACGCGGCGCTTCGACTTTGGGCGCCTCAGACTTGGGTGCTTCGGCGCGCGGCCGCTCGTAGGGTCGCTGCGCGGCAGGCGTGCCGCATGCCGAAAGCAGCAGCGATGCGGCGGCGGCGGTGATTAGGGTCTTGGCAAAGCGTGGGTGGGTCATGGCGTGTCTCCTTTTGGGTAACGAATGGAGTCACGCCAGAAGCCCAAGCGCCGCGAGCAGCCATAGCGCGCCGCAAACGACGATCACGGCGACGGCGAGAGAGGGGCTGACAGAATCTTGGGTGTCCATGGCAAGTCTCCTGTAATCAGGGTAGGCCCGCGCATGGATTCGGCCTTGAGAAGATGTTGACGAAGTGTTGACGAGGCTGATCTGAGGAGGTTTTTTACCGCCAGGACACCAAGAATGTCTTGGTGTCCTGGCGGTAAATCCTTCTGTTCCGTGACACCCGAACACCAAGAAAAGCTTGGTGTCCTTGGTGACTTGGTGGTTAACCCAAGCTGTTTTTTGGCACGCTTGGCGTCTTGGCCGTGAATACCTTTGATCTAGGCCACGCCGAATTTGAAAACTGTGGTGCTTGTGAAGGCCTCGCCGGCGCGCAGGGTGGTGCTGGGCAGCTGGGGCTGGTTGGGCGAATCCGGCCAGTGCTGAGTTTCCAGACAGAACCCGCCGTGTTTGCCGTAAGTCATGCCGCCTTTGCCTTTGAGCGGCTCCATAAAGCCTCCGGCGTAGAAATGCACATCGGGCTCGGTGGTGAAGCACTCGAGCACGCGGCCGGTGCCGGGGTCGCTTACGCGGGCGGCGAGGCGCAGCTGTCCCATGTCGCCGCGCACCAGGAAGCCAACGTCGTAACCGCGGCCCGCGGTGAGCTGCGGATGGGCGTCGTTGATGTGAGCGCCCATCCGCGTCGGCGCGCCGAAGTCGAACACGGTGCCAGTGATAGGCGTCAGCGGCCCGTTTGGGATCAACGTCGCGTCGGCCGGCATGTACAGGTCGGCGTTGACCTCAAGCAGGTGGTCGTAGATCGTCGGTGCGCCGGACAGGTTGAAGTAGCTGTGGTTGGTGAGGTTGACGACTGTGTCTTTGTCAGTGGTGGCGGCGTAGTCGATCTGCAGCGCGTTGTCGCCGCGCAGCGTGTAGGTCACCTGCACGTTCAGGTTGCCCGGATAGCCCTCTTCGCCGTCTTTGCTCAGATAATTCAATCGGATGCCCACGCCGTCGCTGAACATGAAGCCGCTGGCGTGCCACACCACCTTGTCAAAGCCTTTCAAGCCGCCGTGCAGTGCGTTGGGGGCGTTGTTTATCGGCAGCTTGTATTCCACGCCATTGAGCGTGAAGCGCCCGTTGGCGATGCGGTTGGCGTAGCGGCCGACCAGCGCGCCGAAGAACGGGTGCGGGCCGAGATAGCTGTTGAAGTCGTCAAAGCCCAGCGCGATGTCGCCGAGTTTGCCTGCGCGGTCGGGTGTTTTGAGCGTGACGATGATGCCGCCGAAGTTGGTGATGCTGGTTTCGACGCCGTTGTCGTTCACCAGCGTATAGAGATCAACCGGCTCGCCGGCGGGTGTGCGGCCAAAGGGTGTGCGGGATAGGTTCATGTGGAAATGAAAACCCGATTCGGCGCTGGCGCCGAATCGGGTTCCTGAACGCAAAGTTACGCCGACAGCGTCAAGTTCTCGGGCATGTTTTCGATGCGGGTGAGCCAGTAGTGCACGTCAAAGGTCTGATCGCCGGTGAGAAAGCGCCACATTTTGATGCGGTTGACGATTTCGATGCGGCCGGCGGCGTCCTCAAACCATGGCTCCTGGCGGCCCAGAATAGTCTGGATGTCGTCGACCGCGTTGGTGTCGCTGGTGAAGATGGCTTTATTCTTCTTTGTGTCGACGGTCAGATCGTCGGTGTTCCACAAGCGCAACTGGCGCACGCGCGGGTTGAGGCGCACTTTGAACATGTAACGCACCGAATCGGTCTGGTTGCGGCGGCCGCAATGCCAGATGCCGTGGTGCAGCGCCAAAAGCGTTCCGGCTTTGCAGGTCATCGGCACCTGGCCGAGCAAGTTTTGATAGCGCGCAATGTCCATCTCGTTGATGCGGCGGAAGTGGCTGCCGGGCACCACCAGCGTGCCACCCATTTCGAGGGGCACATCGTGCGGGAAGTACATCAGCTGGATGTCGAAATGCATGCGCGTGTCGATGATCGAATCGCCGTGCATGCCCTGGGCGGCGCCTTCGCGCGGCTGGCGCACATGGACGGCCTGATGATCGAACAGCGGATCCGGGCCGACCAGGCTTTGGATGAGGCCCTGCACTTCAGGCATCTCCATCATCTCGCGCACGGCGGTGCCGGCGTAGCACTGCGACAGGGGCGTGCCGGCGGGTGCGGCTTTGACCTGGCCGGCGTCGATCTCGCGCATGATGCGCTCGTTCAACGCTTCGGGAATCAGTTCATCGAAGCGCAAAAAGCCCTTCGCCACAAACGATGCCATTTGCTTGCTGTTGAGGAGGTATTTTTTGTCCAGGGTCATGCTGATGTCTCCACGATTTTTTCAAAAATGAATTCGTACATTTGGAACGAAGTGGTGTATTCCATGTTGGGGTAGGGCGGAATCAGTTGCGGGAACTGAATTACGCGCCAGCCGTCCATGAGAGCGTCGAGTCCGGTGAAATAGGGTTGAACGTCGCTGTCGCCGGTGGTTGGCCGGGTCTGGCCGGTGCCGTCATAAATCGACCAACCCTTGACGTGGCTGTCCAGGGCGGAGTTGGCGAGATAGAGAACCAGCACTTGCTGTCGAAGCTGAGCCATGATGCTGGAATCTACCGCAAAAGGGGCGGGAAGGCAAAGAGGCCGTACCTGGGGTGGGTGGGTCAATCGCATTTCCGTTGAAGGATAATCACGCGTGGATGGTCTAGTGCTATGCGCACGGCCGCGGATCGAAAAGCATGGACGTACTCGATAGGTTGATTCTTGTATTTGTCAATCAGTTTGCCCAAAAATCTTGGCTTTTAGACAAGCTGATGAATTTTTTGGCCGGGAACTCGCTCTTCAAAGGCGGTGTCCTTGTCAGCTTGTACTGGTACTGCTGGTATCAGGAGGAAGCCCGGCAAGTGACCATCAGGCGATGCATCGTTGCGACGTTTTTCGCCGCAATGCTTGGAATCGTTTCGGCCCGCGCCATGGCATTGCTGCTTCCATTGCGTATACGGCCGGTGCACAATCCAGAACTGCACTTTGTGATGCCGTTTGGCACTGCGGCTACGGAGTCAGCTCCAGAGGATCTGGATGGTTGGAGCTCTTTTCCGAGCGATCATGCTGTTCTGTTTGTGTCGCTAGCGGTGGGGTTTGTGTACATCTCGAGAAGAGTTGGTTATTTTGCGCTGCTATATACGTTGATCATCATAGTTCTTCCCAGGCTCTACCTGGGATTGCACTATTTGAGCGATTTGTTGTTTGGTGCGATCTGGGGAGCAAGTTTGACGGTTGTGGCAAACGTGGCTGCAACGCGTTCGCCCGGTGTGATTCGCTTGATTGATGCGTTGCTAATCAGGCCCAGCGTTTTTTATCCCATCGCGTTTTTGATAAGCTACCAGATTGCAGACATGTTTTTCAGCATGCGAGGGCTTGTTCATGCTGCATTTGTCTTGTTGTCTGGGGCATAAGCTGGCAGCTCGAAGCATCATGAATAAAGTGTATGTGCTTGCTCACAGCCTGACGAAGCACCGAAGGGAGAGGCAGTCACGCTTGGCAGCTCTACAGTATGATTCAAGCGCGATGTGGGAAAAAATAGCATGTTACGCGTGGAGTCGATACATTACGGAGTTTGAAACTCGTGCCATTGGCATAGGAAAGCAGCTTGCCGGCGCTCCTGGAGTGGCGCTTGACGTGGGATGTGGCGGCGGACGCTGGTCACAGATTTTGCACGACGATGGCTGGCGACTTGTTTGCACAGATGTATCCGCTGATGCGATTGCGCATGTGAAGGCGCTATTTCCGGATGCCAGATGCGAGCTGACGAACCCTGATGCCACGAAACTGCCGTGCGACACTGCCAGTATCCAGCTTGTAACATGCATGGAAGTTTTTCAAGTTTCAGGACAAGACTGGTTTGCGGATGAGGTGCTTCGCGTGTTGCGGCCTGGTGGCACTTTGGTAAGCGTGTTTAACAATCGCAGCTCCTTGCGTGGTCTATTCGGTCGGATCAAACATCGCCTTAATCCTATTGGTTACGACCCGTATCACCGATCATGGGACGATTGGCAGGCTGCCCTTTCCTTGCGTGGTCTGAGAATTGTGCATGCGGAAGGCCTGTGCTGGTTTCCGTTTAGCCGTTTAAGTAACTCGCCGCTGACCCCGGCTGTAGCTCGCATTGAACGAGCGTTGGGGCTGACACGTTTGATCCGTTGGAGCCCTTGGATCGTTTACGTAGCTCAGTTGAGCAAGGATACGTGAACTGCTTTGTGGCATCGGTCGACGCCATCAGTCGAGTGGGACCGAAGCATTCTTGCTTTGCTATTGCTGCTCGATATACGTGCGACAAATTGCTTAAGACATTGCGATAATAACAGGACTTGCAATCTCTAAGTATTGCTGCTAAGATACGCTGGAGGGATGGGGCGCTTCTCCACGTGAGGCATGTTGGAGCGGCAGAATTCAGTTCGCTTGGCTTTTTGTTGAATCCCCGTCGTATTTTTCCATTTGTATTTGCGGGCTGCCAGTGGACACACTGAGCACATCGAGGGTGACGTGGACGCACAAGGCTATTTAGCAATATTATTGCGACGAAAGGTTACGGTGCTGACAACCTTGTTGTTGGTTGTTATATTGGTTGGCTTGGGTACCGTGCTTCTTCCGAAACGATACACCTCCAGCACAACCCTGCGAATTGCCACTGCTGTTGTCGGCTCTGTTGACTATACCGGCTATGCCACTGAGTATGCCGACCGACTGATGAACACTTACGCGAAGATCGCGGAGAGTGAGGCGGT
>JANMNW010000382.1:0-14709 GCA_031368515.1 Chloroflexota bacterium | reverse complement strand
CATGGCCAGTCGGCTGCAAACGCGTGTTGGGCCGGACCGCTCAGCTTCGTGATCGCTTCGGCTTGATCTCAAATTCAAGCTCAGATCGATAGAAGAAACCGTCGAACTCTCGAAAAAAATTGCTCTGTCCTAATATCAACGGAACATCGTCGGATTCTGCCCACGCAAACCCCAGATTCACTGGACTGTACTCCCCTACCTGCCCTTTGATTACTATCGGTATTGCACGTACGTTCCGTAATCCGCCTGAAAGCGAATGTTGCGCTCGCCGCTCGATCCAAGTCAGCCGCAATGATTCGCCCAGTGCCCGTGGCAGAACATTCACAGCTGACCCGCTATCAACTAGGCCGCTTGCCTCGACCACCGACTCGTCTTGTCCATATAGGCGTATCGGTAGCCACGGCATGTTCCCAACATCCCGACTTTCTGGTGGACGCGACGAAAATTTGAAAATCATGCTCCTGCCTGCTGAGCATTTTGGCCGTGAGCACCTTCCAATTCCGCCATGACTGCTGTCGCCGCGTCATAGCTGTCTAGCGGCGTATAGACCGGATATGAGGCGTCGGGGACAAGACCAGCGTTGTCCTGCGCCAGCGCATCCAATTCTTCAGCCAAAATGCGGATAAGGTGTAGCTTTTCAGTTGGATGCAGTTCGCGAATCGCGGGCATGATCTCGACTAAGGTCATTCGGCACCTCCAGGATAGAGTCTAGCATGTTGCCGAGCGCAATGTCGTTACGGGGAGCTTTAGCGTAAGGCCCAACGCTGCGTTTCAGCCGCTGGCCGCACGGCATGACATTTTTTTGCGCTGGCCATGGCCAGTCGGCTGCAAACGCGTGTTGGGCCGAGCTGCGGAACGCGTAAGCCCTTGAGCCCCACAGAAGCCAGACTTACTGGGACAACACGGCAATGATTGCTGAGCGGATCTCGTCCAGCTTGCTACGCTTCAGCCTGCCTGCAACAGAAATGAAAAGCTGTTGATTCGCTGTGAACAACTTGTAGGGGCGGGCGAAGCTTTTCAATTTGAGCATTCCTGTTTCAAAATCGGTCTGCTCAATGACTACGGCTTGTGCATCACCATAAGGATTGCTCGTGATTTGGCACAGAATCCAGTCGCCTTTGCTGGCTTCCGCAAGGACAACAGCGGGTCTCAACTTGCTGTCTGATAAATCAGAGAACGGGAAAGGCAGGATTACAACGTCGCCGACTGAAGGTATGACCATGCATCGTCCTCCTCAGGGCGCAACCAATCTTCGGCAAGTGCGCTTTCACTCAAAAGGGCAGGTTCTGCCGTCTCGGCGACTGGTTCGTCGAGAATTGTCACAAGCGCCCTGCGTGAGGTCTGAATGTCGACCGGCTGAAGAATGCGCACGGCACCCGACGGGTCGATGATAGCCTCTACCGTCACATGCGTGGTTGTCATAGTGACATGATTGTAGCGGAGTACGTTTGGTCAGCAGCCTTCCGCGAGCAGAAACAGCCACCCAACGCTGCGTTTCAGCCGCGGGCCGCCCGGCACAGCAATTTTTGCGCTGGCCATGGCCAGTCGGCTGCAAACGCGTGTTGGGCCGCCGTGAGCTAAGCCAACAATTCGCCCGTGTAGCGATCACGGTTGGCCCAATATGGGCATTGGGGACAAGACTCTCCGGTTGGATAGTCAATACCCTCTTCATGCGGACAACCAAATATCCTGTCAAGCAGTGACACTGATTGAACGTTGTGCTGCTGGATGATAGCCAGGATTTTCTCATCGATCTCGTGCAAATACCGCAGATCATCCTTGTCATTTGTTGCGAAAAGCTTTTCCATCGCTAGTGCTTCCTGACCGGGGCCTTGGAATATGCCGACAACGACTTTGGTAGCCCGTTGGCTGTCCGGGCCATAGTAAATCACGCTGGCCAAAGGATACGTTTTGGTGGCACGACGCGAAATTTTCTCGATCTGGTAGCGCACCTTGTTGAATGGAGGCATGTCTAGATTTTGGTGTCGTACGCCCACTATGGCAAGCGGGTAGACGAAGGCTACGCCGTGACCGAATGCGTAAGGCCCAACTAGATAGTGTGCTGCACTTGCCGCACAAGCCGGTGCCGACGACCTTGCGCCGCATTTGCGACTGTCAACCCTTCGATGCCGCAGATGCGGCACAACACGACAAATATCTTACTTGTGCCGCAAGTTGCAAATATAGCCGGAAATCTCAATAAGATGCGCTCAGCTTGTGCCACTATATCTTTACGGCTTCTGTGATCTCCAAGACAAACCCAGCACCTCGTACGCCACCAACACACCGGTCAGCTGACACTTCCTATCAGTATTGACATCACGCTTCACCACGCGCCAGTTTTCACTATCCTTTGCTGCATGGCCGCGTCACCCCGTGACATAAGTCAACTTCTGAATCAGTATCGTGCCGTGATCCGCGCCGCCCACATGGCCCTCAGCACCGAAGAAAGCTACACCCGGCACGTCGAAAATTTCATCCGTTTCCACCGCATGCGCCACCCGGCTGACATGGGCGTCTTTGAGATTCGCTCCTACCTCGAACACTTGGCTGTCAAACGCAACGTCGCCGCATCCACTCAAAACGGCGCGCTCAGCGCCCTCATATTTCTCTACCGCAAGGTTTTGCTGATCGAGCTTCCCTTCATTCAAAATGTAATCTGGGCCAACAAGCCCACTCGCATTCCCGCTGTCTTTACCCGCGACGAAGTGCGCGCCCTTCTCTCGTCAATGACGGGCGACACCCAGCTGATGGCCGCACTGTTGTACGGCGCCGGCCTACGCCTGAACGAGTGCCTGCGCCTGCGCATCAAAGACGTTGATTTTGGCTTCAAACAGTTAACCATTCACGACGCCAAGGGATTTAAGGATCGCGTTGTGCCGCTGCCTGCCCGGTGCAACCGGGATCTCTATCATCAAGTAGAGGTTGCATCGGCACTATATGGCGTCGATCGCGCCGGCAATCATTCCGGCGTCTACACACCCTACGCCCTCGACGTCAAATACCCCGGCATTGCTAAGTCACTCGCCTGGTACTGGGTCTTTCCTTCTGCGCGCCTCTCATTTGACCCACGCAGCGGCTCTTATCAGCGTCATCATGTTCCCGCCGACTCGCTGCAACGCGCCGTGAAAGCCGCCATTCGCGTCGCTGGCATTCACAAACAAGCCGGTTGCCATACGCTGCGCCATTCGTTTGCCACACACATGCTCGAACGCGGCGCCGACATCCGCACAGTTCAAGAACTTCTCGGACACAAAGATGTGGCCACTACCATGATCTACACCCACGTCCTGCAAAAAGGCGCCGGCGCAGTGCGCTCGCCGCTCGACGATCTGCTCTAACAAACGCCCAAGTCCTTGGCCGTTGCCCGATCGCTCCCCACGCGTAAAATCCGCCCATGCGCGCGCATTTCATCAATGGCAAGTTTGCCAAAAGCACCTCGAAAGACATCATCGCCGTCGACAACCCCGCAACAGGCAAGTTGCTCGCTCGTGTGCCGCGCGGCTCAGCCAACGACATCGACCGCGCCGTGCAAGCGGCCAAAACCGCCTGGCCAGGCTGGAAACGCACATCGGCTGTAGAACGCGCCGAATTGCTGCACGAGGCTTCGCGAAAAATCCGCGCCCACGCGCACGAACTGACCGAGTCGCTCACCCTGGAAGAGGGCAAACCGCTCGGCGAAAACGAAGAGGAAATCGTCTGGACCTACTCCACCCTCGACTATTACGCCGAACTGGGCCGCCACGAGCGCGGCACCGTGCTGCCGCCCACCGAAGATGGCGTGCTGTCACTGGTCATCAAGGAACCCTATGGCGTGGTTGGCTGCATCGTGCCTTGGAACTATCCGCTGCTTCTGCTCGCCTGGAAAATCGCGCCGGCCCTGGCCGCCGGCAACACCGTCGTCATCAAGCCAAGCGAAATGACGCCGCTCACCACGCTGCGCTTGATCGAAATTGCCTTCGATAACTTCCCCCCGGGCGTGATCAACGTGGTCACCGGCGATGGCGCAACCGGCGCCGCGCTCGTCGCGCATCCGGATGTGCCCATGATCGCCTTCACCGGCTCGCTCGCCACCGGCCAGAAAATCGCCCGCGTCGCCGCACCCATGATGAAGCACACCCACTTTGAACTGGGCGGCAAAGACGCTTTCGTCATCGCCGAAGACGCCGACCCTGAACAAGCCGCGCGCGCCGTGGCCTATGCCGGGCTCATCAACGCCGGCCAGGTGTGCACCAGCACCGAACGCGTCTACCTGCCCAAAAACATCGCCCGGCAATTCACCGATTGCCTTGTGGAAACGGTCAAGTCGCTGCGCTTGGGCAACGGCCTCGATGCGAACACCGATATCGGCCCCATGATCGGCGCAGCGTTTCGCGAGAAGACCGTCGCCCACATCGCCGATGCCAAATCGCGCGGCGCGCGCGTGCTGGCCGGCGGCGGCGTGCCATCCAAAGGCGCGCTCGCGCGGGGCTACTTTCACGAACCCACCGTGCTGGCTGGCGTCGACCACTCAATGAAAATCATGACCGAGGAGACGTTTGGCCCAACCTTGCCGCTCATGCTCTACGACAGTTTCGAGCAAGCCATTCAGTTGACCAACGACAGCATCTATGGCCTGGGCGCTTGCCTGTATACAAGCGACGCCAAAAAAGCGCGGCTGTTTTTCGAGGAAGTCAAAGCCGGCACCATTTGGATCAACGATCCGCTCACCGACAACTATGCCGGGCCTTTCGGCGGCATGAAATACACCGGCGGCGGCCGCGAACTGGGCGAAGAGGGGCTCAACGCGTTTCGCGAAGTCAAGCACGTGCACTGGGACATCGAAGCCAAACCCAAGAGCTGGTGGCTGCCCTACCATCGCTGATCTCGCCGCCCGCGCACCGCCACCGCCCGGCCTCACCGCGCGGTCGCACCGAGATCGAGCAGGTGCGCCGCGCCGGTCATCACCGCGCCCGCATCGCTGGCCAAGTACAGCGCAAACGCCGCCACTTCCTCCGGCTCGATCAGGCGCTTCACCGCCACCTGCGCCAGCATCACTTTCTCGATGACCTCTTCCTCGCGAATGCCCAGCGTGCGCGCTTGATCGGCGATCTGCTTTGTCACCAGCGGCGTCCGCACATACGACGGGCAAATCGCGTTGGCTGTGATGCCAAACTCGCCCAGTTCCAGCGCCACCGTTTTGGTGAGACCAATCAGCCCATGTTTGGCGCTGATATACGCCGATTTGTATGGGCTGGCCACCACGCCATGCACACTGCTGATGTTGATGATGCGCCCCCAGCGCGCCGCTTTCATCGCAGGCGTCAGATGTTTGATCAGCTGAAACGGCGCAATTTGCATCACCTGCACCATCCTGGCCCACATCGCTTCGTCAAATTCTTCAACAGGCGCGATGTGTTGAAACCCGGCGTTGTTCACCAGCACATCGATACGGCCACCGCCCGCTGTGAGCGCCGCCCGCGCCAATGTTCGCACTTGTGTCATGTCGGCCAGATCGGCATGCAGGTAGGTTGCGCCGATCTTCTCCGCCATGCCACGTGCTTCCGGCGTCACATCGTGCGCAAACACGCGCGCGCCTTCGCCCACGAATGCCGCAGCAATGGCCGCGCCGATGCCGCTGCCAGCGCCAGTCACAAGTACCGTCTTCTGATGAGGTGCCACGCGAAGATTATAGAGACGCTGCGTTTTGTGTGAATCGCAGAGTGGCGTTACCCCAGAGGATCTTGCCACCTTGCGATTCATGCAAACCCTAGCGCCCAACCACCGGCAGCCACTGCCGCCCGGCCGGCGCATTCACAAACAAGCTCACCACCACGCGCTGCTCTGCCATGCCCGCCGCTTGAATCGTCAGCGTGCCGGTGTAGGCGCCGGTGAGCAACCCGCTCGGATCGACCCACAACTCAGGATCAGCCGGCGCAACGCCATTCATCTCGCTCAGGCTCAGCCACGCGCTGTCGCTGCTGGCGCTCCAGCTCAGCGGGGTCTCGGCTGCATTGCGTACCGCGATCGTCTCGGTCATCAGCGTGTCGCTGCCGGCAAACGCCACAAACACATGGCTCTGCGGCGCAGCCAGCAGCGCCGGCTGCGGCGTCAGCTCGGTCAGCACGGTAATCGTGCGCGTCGCCGTCACCACCGCACCAGCGGCATCGGTCACGCGCGCGCTGATCGTGTGCACGCCTGCCGGCAGCGCCTGCACGGTCAGCGCCGCTCCCTCGCCCAGCGCGCCGCTGATGTCGCTGTGCCAGACAATGCTTGTGTCGCTGAGTTCGCCATCCGGATCGTGCGCCTGCGCCGCCAGCAGAATTTGCCGGTCAATGGCGCTGGTCGCGTCCATCTCAGGCGCGCTGATCGCCACGCTGGGCGCGCGGTTGGCCGTCGTCAGCACCGCGTCGACGTCGGCCGCCGTGCTGTTTGCGCCGTCGTTCACCACGATGCGCAGCCGGCCGTCTTGGGTGCCGGCCAATTCTTCCGGCAACAGCAACACCTGCGTCTCTGTGATGTCCACCCGCACTGGCGCATAGGTCGCGCCGCCGTCGGCGCTGAACAGCACGGTGCTGGTTGTCGCGTCGCCATCTGCATCGCTCGTCTGCCAGCGCAACTCGACTCCAGCCGGTCCAACCAGCGTGTCGCCCGCTGGCGCGTCGATCACGATGCCCGGCGCATTGGCGCTCACCTCGCGCTCGCCGATCACCACGCCGTTGTGTTCAATCTGCAGCAGCGCGGCGTTGGCCGCAAATGGCACGCTCTCGTCGAACAACATCGGCTCCTCGTCATGTCCGCCCGCATCCGCCGCCGCGCCATCGGTATGCAGCATCGGCGTAAAGGGCTGCGTCACCAGAATCGCGCCGTTGGCGTCGCGCACCACAATGCTGAATCCGGCCGGCCCATCGATCGGCAGGGCGGGCAACGCCGCGCCGTCGAAACGTTGCAACGGCGCGATCGTGGCCGACTGCGCATCTGCGTCGATGCTGCCTTGCACCTGTGCCATGGGTTCGGCCGCATTGCCTTCTGCCGCTCGGAAGCCGCCGCCTTCGCGCATGATCTGCCCGCGAATGCCCTGATACGTGAAGTCGGAAATCCACTCGGCCGGGCAATAGGTCATCACATCCGTCCAGCGCGGCGGGTAGATCACAAAGCTGCGCAGAAAGATATCCCAGCCGTAATAGCGATTGCTGGGCCATGGCCCGCCAATCCAGCCGTTGGGATACGGATACGCCGCGCCTTCGGTCGCGCCGCAAAACATCGCGTGCCTGCGGCCAAAGGCATGCCCCAGCTCATGTCCGCCATACCAATCGCCAAAGGTGCCGTTGTCGATATCCCACCAGCTGTTGCGCGGGCCGGTTGGGCCGGATGCCACCGCGCTGGGAATGCTCGGCGCGCAGCCGCGCATAAAGCCGCCGGCATCGCTGACCAGGCCGTAGTAGCGCGCATTCCATGGATCAAGCCCATAGCGCTGCCGCCAAAAACGCTCGCGCAGCAGCATCCTGTTGACTTCGTTGCACGTCGGTTGGCGTCCAAGCCAGCGCATGTCCAAAGTAAACGTGTTGAAGCGCACGCCGGGCACGGGATAGGCGCGCCGCAGCCAGTCATACAAATCGGCCGCGGCGTTGGCGCCGGCTTGAAAAGTATTGCCGCCGGCGCGATAGCGCACCAAGTAGGCATTGAGCGCGATGCCGGGTGTGGCCGCAAACGCGACTGCGCTGCGATAGACGTTGTCGCCATAGCTCGATTCAGCCGGCTGCCGCGCCGGGTTTATTTCGACTTCGAGCGCCAACGTCGCCTGCGCCGACCAGGCTGCCGGCAGCGCGAAATTGAATGAATCGTTGATTGCGCCGCGATTGGGATCGGTTTTTGGCACGATCCAGCCGTTGTGCGGCAACACAAAGTCCGCGCGCTGGCCGTTGACCAGCCGATACAGCCGCGCGGTGATCCACGCGCTTTGAACGCCGCTGGTCTTGCGCGCATATGCGCGCGCCCAGGCCGGCTTGTTGCGCACCAGCACCACGCTGTTGCCCAAGTCTTGAATCGCCTGCGTCACTTCCAACCCGATCACCGCGAAATTGAGCGGCGCGGCAGTGGGCGTGGGACTGGGTGTGCGCGATGGGCGCGGCGTTGCAGTCGTGCGAGCGGTGCTGGTGGCGCCGGGCGTCGAGGTTGTGGTTGACGTCGGCGTGCGCGTGACAGTGGCGGTCGGCGACGCAACCGGCGTGCGCGTAAGCGTCGCTGTCGCGCGCGGGGTGTTGGTGGCTTTGGGCGTCACGCTGACCGTGGCCGTTTTCGCCGGGGTCGATGTCACGGTCACGGTGCCGGGCGTGGTGCTTGGGCATGGCGTCGCCGCTGCCGCGTAATTCAACGCTTCTGTGATCGCCAGAGTTGGGCATGGAATCGCGGTCGCCAGCGCTGGTCTTTGCCCAGAGCCCAAACTGAATTCGGCCAGAGCCGGGGCTGCGCCGGCGTCGGCCGCGCGGATCCAACCCGAGCCAAACAACAGAGTGGCAAATATTGCGATTCGTGTCAGCGTTGTAAATCGTTGCGATGCCTTCATGCGATGACCTCCATGCCGGGCGATGTTTTCCCAGGCTCATCCATGACGCGCGAAGACCGGCGGGAGATACGGGCCGTCGTTCTCTCTCCCTGTCCGTATCCGAAGTCGTTATCGGCGAAGGCGAGGGAGAGAGCGACCGGCGGCGAAAGATGCGCTTCCCTCCCATCGAATCTCCAGCCCCGCATACAATCATTCCTTGTGCCCACAATCGTTCCGCGCAAACCCGAAGTGATGAGCCCGGCCGGTCATTGGCCGCAGCTGCGCGCGGCGATCGAAGCCGGCGCCGATGCCGTCTACTTCGGCTTGCGCCACTTCAGCGCGCGCGCCAAAGTCGGCTTTGAGATGGAAGAGCTGCCCGAAGCCGTGCGCGCGCTGCACGCGCGCGGCGTGCGCGGCTATCTCACATTCAACACGCTGGTGTTCGACAATGAGCTGCGCGAGGCCGCGCGCGCCTTGGAGCAAATCGCCGCCGCAGGCGTCGATGCCGTGATCGTGCAGGATGTCGGCGTGGCCGCACTGGCCAGCCGCATCGCGCCCAAACTTGAAATTCATGGCAGCACGCAGATGAGCATCACCAGCGCCGAAGGCGTGGAATGGGCGCGCCGCTTTGGCGTCTCGCGCGTGGTGCTGGCGCGCGAGCTGTCGCTGGCCGACATTCGTCTGATCCGCGCGCAAACCGATTGCGAGCTGGAGATGTTTGTGCACGGCGCGTTGTGCGTGTCGTATTCCGGGCAGTGCTTTTCGTCCGAGGCCTGGGGCGGCCGCAGCGCAAACCGCGGCCAGTGCGCGCAGGCCTGCCGCTTGCCGTATGAGCTGTATGTCGATGACCGCCATCGCCCGCTGGGAGACGCGCGCTATCTGCTGTCGCCGGGCGATCTGTATGCGCTGCCGGAAGTGCCGCAAATCATTCCGCTTGGTATTTCCAGCTTGAAAATTGAAGGTCGTTACAAAGAGGCGGACTATGTTGCGCTAACCACCGCCGCCTATCGCCGAGCCGTTGACGAGGCCTGGGCCGGGCACGCGCTGAGCACAACCGCGGCCGAGGCGCAGCGGCTGGAACAGGTCTACTCGCGCGGGCTGGGGCCGTACTTCATCTCCGGCACCGATCACCAGCGCGTGGTGCGCGGGCGCGCGCCGCGCCATCGCGGCGTGTTGATGGGCTGCATCACCCGCGTGCATGCCGACGCCGTTGCGCTGCAGCCCACCGATGCGCATGCTGTTTCGCCGCTCAAACCCGGCGATGGCGTGGTGTTCGACGCCGCCGATTGGCGCAGCCCAGGCGAACGCGAGGAAGGCGGACGCGTCTATCAAGTCTTCGCGCTCAAAAGCGGGCAGCTTGAGCTGCGCTTTGCTAATAACGCGATCGATTTTCTGCGCATCCGGCCGGGCGATTGGCTGTGGCGCAGCGACGATCCGGATATCGTCAAAGCCGCCCGCCCATACCTTGAGGCGCAAACACCGCTGCACACGCAACCCGTCGACATGCGCGTGATCGCGCGCGAAGGCGCGCCGCTGTCGCTAACCGTTTGGCTGGCGCAGCACCCGAATATGCGCGTCAGCGTCGAAGCCGAAGCGCCGCTCGCACCCGCGCAAAAGCAGGCACTCAGCGAAACAGCCCTGCGCGATCAACTTGGCCGCCTGGGCGGCACGCCGTATGCGCTGAGCGATTTGTCAGTTGAAATCGCCGGCAACCCGTTTGCTCCCAGCTCGCAGTTGAATCAGCTGCGGCGCCGCGCGATCGAAGCGCTGGCCGCCGTGCAAACAGCCACGCCGGCGCGAACGGTGCGCGCCAGCGCGGCCGCGATCGACGCCGCTTTGCCAGCGCCAACCGCTGCGCCGCCCGCGACCGACTGCGCGCTGCATTTGCTCGTGCGCACGCCCGAGCAGCTCGACGCGGCGTTGGCGCTGGCCGAAAAGCCGGCCAGCATCACGCTCGATTATCTGGAGCTTTATGGCTTGCGGCCGGCGGTCGAACGCGTGCGGGCGGCGGGCATCACGCCGCGCGTGGCCAGCCCACGCGTGCTCAAGCCCAACGAGGAACGCGTGGTGGTTTTCCTGCGCACGCTCGAATGCGAGATTCTGGTGCGCTCAAGCGGGCTGCTGCACTCGCTGACGCAAAGCGGCGCCCGGCCTGTTCACGCGTTAAGCGGTGATTTCAGCCTGAACGCCGCCAATGTGCTCACCGCAGCGGCGCTGCTGCGCGATGGGTTAACACGCTTGACGCCGACCTACGATCTCAACGCGGCGCAAATTGCCGCGTTGACACGGCGCATCGATGCGCGGTCGCTGGAGGTGGTGGCGTATATGCATCTGCCGGTTTTTCACACCGAGCACTGCGTGTTCTGCCGCTTTCTGTCGACCGGCACCAGCTACAAGGACTGTGGACACCCTTGCGAAAAGCATCGTCTGGCCTTGCGCGACGCCAATGGCCGCGCGCATCCGGTGCTGGCCGACGTGGGCTGCCGCAACACCGTCTTTGGCGCGGAAGCGCAGGAGATCAGCGGACACCTGGATGCGTTGCGGGCGACGGGCATTCGCCACTACCGGCTCGAGTTTGTGCACGAAGGCGCGGCCCAGGTGGCGCAGATTGCCGGGGCGTTTCAAGATGCGCTGGCTGGCCGCTGCAGCGCGCGAACGCTGAGTGGGCGGCTCGCGGCGCTGGCGCCGCAAGGCGTCACGGCCGGCAGCTACTTCGTGCCGGCAGGCGACATCGCGCTGCGTTAGCGTCGAAACCTTAGAATTTCCTTACCTGTCAGGTCCCCCAGAGCCAGGCGCCCATACGGTATAATCCTCCGGTTATTCGTCCAAGAATTCGACGCGCCCGCGCGCGTAATCAGAAGAGGTCATAATGCCAAAGAGAACCTACCAACCCAAGAAGCGCCGCCGCGTGCGCGTGCACGGCTTCCGCGAGCGGATGTCCACCAAGAGCGGCCGCAAAGTGCTGGCAAAGCGCCGCGCCGTCGGACGCAAGCAGCTCACTGTCAAGGCTAACAACCACGTCAAGAAGGTGGATTGGAACGCCGTTTACTCGCCCGAAAAGAGCAAGCGCGGCACCCAAGGCAGCAAATAAGCCGCTATCGGAGCGCAAATGCCAAGCACGGCTTGGACGCTCGGGCGGCTGCAAAAGACGGCCGAGTTTGAACGAGTGCGCAAAGAGGGCGCGCGTTGGCGTGGCAGATTGTGTGCCTTGAACGCCGCGCGCGCTCTTTCGTTTTCGACAGCGGAAGCCTCCGGCTCCCGAGATTCGGGCTCCCGACCTTCGGGCTCCCGAACTTCGGGCACGCGCATTGGCCTGATCACATCAAAAGCGGTCGGCGGCGCAGTGCAGCGCAACCGGGCGCGCCGGCTGATGCGCGAAGCACTGCGCGCACTGGCCGCCGCAGACGTGCTGCCGGCAGGTTGGGATTTGGTGCTCATTGCGCAGAAAGCCCTTGGCGACAAGGGCGTGCGCATGCGGCACGTCAGAGATGAAATTTTGTGGCTACTGACAAAAGCGAGTATCGCGAAGCCGTCCTCGAACCCGTCCCAACAGGCGCCCGCATCCGGCACAGCCTCTTCAGCCGCGCGCTGACAGGCTTGATCCGTTTGTATCAGCTGACGTTGTCGCGGTCGCTGCCGTCGTCCTGTCGCTTCTTTCCATCGTGCAGCCAATACACGCTCGAAGCCATCGCCAAATACGGCGCGTTTAAAGGATCCTGGCTTGGCTTTAAGCGCATCTTGCGCTGCCAGCCCTTCGGTCCCAGTGGATTTGATCCGGTGCCCTAACATGAAGTTTGCAAAATCGCTCTCAATCGGTCTGTTGTTTGCCGTTTCACTCACCGCCTGCGCTGGCGGCGAACCTCCTCCTTCATCCTTCCCGGGCATGGCCATCGACGGCCAGGCGGGTTATCTGGCCAACAACACCCACGTCTACAAATTTGATCTGGCCACAGGCGCCGAACGCTGGCGCTATCCCGCCCTCGGACAAACATTTGAAAGCGGCCAAACGCACGGCCCGTTTGCCGGCGAACCGCTGCGCTTTCAAAAATGGGTAATCGTCGGCGGCGCGATTGCGCAAAACGGCGTGTCCGATTCGCACATCTATGCCCTGGATGACGCCACCGGCGCGCTGGCCTGGCGCTGGGCCGTTCCCGGCACCAACGAGACCGAGCGGCGCGATTTTGCCGACGGCGTGGCCACCGACGGCAAGCTGCTCTTTGCCGCCAATGGCAACGGCATACTCTACGCGCTGGATCCTGCCGGGCTGGATGGCGGGCAGCCAAAAATCGTTTGGGAGCTTAAGACCAAGAACAAGCTGTGGTCGCGCCCGCTCGTGGCCGAGGGCCGCGTCTATCAGTCCTCGCTCGACCACACGCTCTATGCCGTCGATGCCGCCAGCGGCAAGCCGGTGTGGACCTTTTCCGCCAGCGCATCGATTGCCTCCGCGCCGGTGATTCAAAACGGCGTGCTGTTTGTCGGCACGTTTGACGGCAATTTCTATGCGCTTGATGCCGCCAATGGCGCGGTGAAGTGGAAGAGCCCGGTCGACGCCTGGATCTGGACGCGCGCAACCGTGACCGCCGACACCGTCTATTTTGGCGACACCAAAGGCCGTTTCTATGCGCTAAACACCGCCGACGGAAGCCGCCGCTATATCGCCAACCTGGGAGGCACCATTCACGCCACGCCACTGATCGACGACGACAGCGTCTATGTCGTCTCGACCGACGGCTTCATTTACGTGCTTCCAAAAAACGGCAAGCCGGATGCCAACGGGCTGGTGACGCTACAGCGTTTCAGCGACACCACGCTCAACCGGCGCTTGATCGCCTCGCCCGCCATCGTGAATGGACAGCTGCTGTTGCCGCTGTTCGACGGCGACCCAAAGGTGACCGCGTTCAAGCTGGCCGACCGCTCAAAACTGTTCGACGTGACCATGGCGACGGCGACCGCGCCTGCGCCGAAATAACCGACCGACTGAGTTATCATCGCCGATACGGCCACCGCGTGGCATCGGCAAGCTTTTAAAACATGATTGGGGACATCTTCAACCTGCTCGTCGTCAACCCGATGACGAATCTGCTGCTGTTGCTGTACGGTTTGCTAGGCCAGAGCTTTGTGCTCGCCATCGTCGTTCTGACGCTGCTGATCCGCCTGGTGACATTGCCGCTGACCTTCAAACAGCAGACTTCGGCGGCCAAAATGGCGGCGATGCAGCCGCGCATCAAAGCCATTCAGGAGCAATACAAATCCGATCCGGCCAAGCAGCAGGCCGAGCTGCGCAAGATCGGCTTCTCGCCGCTGAGCGGTTGTCTGCCGCTGGTGATCCAGTTCCCGATCCTGATCGGCCTGTATCAAGCCATCGTGCGCACGCTGTCGCTCACGCCGCTTTCGCTGCTGGAATTGGGCCGCTATGTGTATGGCTTTGTGCCCAATCTGGCGCAGCTGATCCCGATCAACGGCAGCTTTCTCGGCTTCATGGATCTGGGCAGCGCCAACCACGCCACCAGCTTCTATGTCATTCCGATCTTGGTGGTGCTCACCACCTGGGCGTCGAGCAAGTTTATGCAGGCGCCGACCACTGATCCGACCATGGCGCAGACCAACCAGATGATGACCATGACCATGCCGCTCATGATCGGCTTCTTCTCGTTGAGCACCCCGATCGGCCTGGGCATTTACTGGATTGCGTCAAACGTCATCGGCGTGCTGCAGTATTTCGCGACCAAACCGCGCATGGATGCGATCAAGGCGCAATATGCGGCCGAAGGCGCCACAGCCGCCCTCAACCCGGTCAGCAGCACGGCCAGCGCCGGCGCCGGCAAACCGATGGCCGCGCCGCCGCGCTCCAAAGTCAAAGTGAAATCGACCGGACGTGTCAACCGCTCCAATCCGGTCAATAGCAAAGGCGGCGATTCCAGCGCCGGCAAAGACAAAGGCAAGGACAAGCTGTCGAAATAGCGAAGGCGCGCCGCCCAATGCGGCGCACTCTATGAGCAACACCTATGGCATCAATTGAAATCACCGCATCCGATGTCGAAAGCGCCATCGCGCAGGGCCTGGCGCAGTTGAAGCTGATGCGCGCCGATGTGAAGATCGAAGTGCTCGAAGAAGGCAGCCGCGGCATTATTGGCATCGGCGCAAAACAGGCGCGCGTGCGCCTGACGCCTTTTGAAGAAGCGGCC
>JANMNW010000341.1:0-6142 GCA_031368515.1 Chloroflexota bacterium | reverse complement strand
CCCGCACACCGCGGCGGCCATCGCCCGCTTACGCGCGCATTTGGGCGAGCATATCGAAGCGTTCTTTATGTTTAACGGCACCGGCGCAAATGTGGCCGTGCTGCAGGCGCTGATGCCGTCATTTGGATCGGTGATTTGCGCAGAGACGGCCCATATCAACGTCGACGAATGCGGCGCGCCGGAAAAATTCACCGGCGGCAAGCTGATCGATGTGCCGACGCCGGACGGCAAGCTCACGCCGGCGATGATCGAGGCGCATTGCCACGGGCAGGGCGACGCGCATCACTCGCAGCCCCTGGTGGTGTCGATCACGCAGTCGACCGAGATGGGCACCTGTTACAGCGTGGACGAGGTGCGCGCGATCGCCGATTGCGCCCACGCGCATGGCCTGCTGCTGCATATGGATGGCGCGCGGATCAGCAACGCCGCAGCCAGCCTGGGCTTGAGCCTGCGCGCGATCACGGCCGACTGCGGCGTCGATGCGCTCAGCTTTGGCGGCACCAAGAACGGCTTGATGGGCGGCGAAGCGGCGGTGTTCTTTAAGCCGGAACTGGCGCGCCAGTTCAAATACATTCGCAAGCAGTCGATGCAACTGGCTTCGAAAATGCGCTTTATCGCGGCGCAATTCGATGCGCTGCTGAGCGGCGATCTGTGGCTGCGCAATGCCAGCCACGCCAACGCCATGGCCCAGCGCCTGGCGCGCGCATTGACTGGCGTGCCGGGTCTGACGATCACGCAACCGGTGCAAGCCAACGCGGTGTTCGCCACCCTTCCGCACCGGCACATCGCGCCGTTGCAGGAACGGGCGTTTTTCTATGTGTGGAACGAAACGCGCGGCGAGGTGCGCTGGATGACGTCGTTCGACACGATCGAAGCCGATGTCGAAACGTTTGCCCAGCTCGTCCGCGAAACCGTGAAATGAGAATCCTTACAAAGTCGCATTCATTCGCAGCCGTTGCGGAAGAAAATAAGGCCGGAGTGTCTGGCGGCCGTTGCACATTCCGAGTTTTGGGATGCGCGTTGACCGGGGAAGCGAGCCGATGATAAAAAGTACAGTGCGCGCGGCACTGGATGAGCTGGACAAAGCCATTCTGCGCATCGTGCAGACGCGGGCGAACATTCACAACGCGGAGCTGGCCCGTCTGATCAACCTGTCGCCGCCCGCCACCCACGCGCGGCTGCGACGACTCGAGAAGGACGGATACATCCGCGGTTATGGCGCGGTTCTGGACCGCGACAAACTGGGCTATGGGTTAACCGTGTTTGTGCAGGTCAGCCTGCACGCGCACCAAAATGACATCGAAGAAGCCATTCGCGCGGCGGTTGCGCGGATGCCTGAAGTATTGTAGCTGTATCAAGTGACCGGGCAGTCGGACTATCTGATGAAGGTGGCGCTGCGCGATCGCAAACATCTTGAGGAATTCCTGAACGCGCGGCTCACGCCGCTGCTCAAGGACGCCCGCCTTCAGACCAGCGTCGTGCTCGCCGAACTCAAGGCCGGGCAGGAGGTGCCGGTCTAGGGGCGCAAGGGAGCCAGCATGATCACACTTGCCCAACGCAAAATTGCCCGCGTGCTTTTTGACGAGGCGCACAACGAAGCCTGGAGCATCGACGCCGCCACAGCCGCGCGCATGCAGCCCAATCACCCGGCCGATTCCTCCTACGCCCGCGCGGCGCAGGCGCTGGCCGAGCGCGATTTCACCGTCGAGCGCAATCTGGGGCCGATTACTGCCGAAACGTTGGGCAACGCCGACGTGCTGGTGATCGCACATCCATCCGACGCGAAGTGGGAACGCACCACAGGCGCCGGCGACCCGCGTTTGAGCGCCGATGAGATCGCAGCCATCCGCGAGTTTGTGCGCAACGGCGGCGGGTTGATCGTCATGGGCGAAACCGAGCAGGACAAATACGGCAACAACGTCAATGCCCTCTTGGCCGAGTTTGGCATCGCAATCGACAACGCGACATTGACCGATCACGCCCACTGTGATCGCGATGTGCCCTCGTGGGTGTTTGCCGACTTAAGCGCGCCTGCCCCGCGCGACGCCTACAACTTGGTCGAAGGCGTGCGGCAAGCCTGCTTCTTGCGCGCCGGCGTGCTGAGCGCACACAACGGCGCGCGCGTCGTGGCGCGCGCATCTGAACAAGCCAGCCAGCCGCGCGCCGGGCTTATCGCCGCTGAGCAGTTTGGGCAGGGGCGGGTGGTGGTGGTGGCCGACAGCGATCTGTTCGGCGACGATGATCTGGGCCGTTTCGACCATCAGCCGTTGTGGTTGAACCTGCATTATTTCGCCGCTGGCGCGGCGTTTGCGCGCCCGGCACACGCCGCTGGGCCCGCCGCAAACGCCAAGGCATGGCAGGCACTCAAGACCGCGACGAATTCGCTGCGTGCCCAGCAAAAATCGGATGGCGCGCTCGCGGACGCTGCCTCGCGCGAAGCCGCCGCAGGCCATGTGCGCGAGATGTGCGCCCAGGTGCGCGCGCTGCTGCCGCATTTTCAGCACGATGCCGATTACCTGCGCGATGTGATCGTCGACCTCGAGCAATGGGCGATGAGCGGCTTTGGTAAGCCCGATTTCACCCGCGCGCTGGCCTCATTTCGCCCGGAAACGGCGCGGCGTGACGGGCTGGAACACCTGGTGCTCTTTCCCCTCTACACGCCCAACGGCTCGTCCGAGACGCGCTTTGAAGCGCTGATTGTGCGCGTGCCGTGGCCAGACTGGCTGGCCGAACTGGAACGCACCCGCTTTGACAATGCCAAATTCGTCCCGGTGCATCTGGTCGACTACACCGACGGCTACGCCAGCGAATGCGCCGTGTTGTTTCCGGAGACCGTGTCGGTGGGGGGCCGCCCGACCAACAACTTTGGCGGCATCTTCTGCGATCGCGAAGCCGCGCGCTATCGGCGCGTTGTCGGCGCATCGATCGATTTGCTCAAGGTCAATGCGCCGCCCGATCTGCGCGCCTTGCTGGCATCAGATGCCCTGACGCGCGACATGTTTGTGTTGTGGGACCTGATCCACGATCGCTGGCACAGCCATGGCGAATTGCCCTTTGATCCGTTCATGATCCGGCAGCGCTTGCCATACTGGATGTATTCGCTCGAAGAGCTGCGGGTGGACCTGCAGACGTTTGGCTCGGCGGGCGAGCTGGAGCGCGAGGGTTTCGCGTTTGCGCGCTATGTGCGCTATGGCATCTTGTTCGATCGCATCTTCCGCTTTCCGATCACCGGCAACCGTGTGCGCAACTACGACGGCCTGGGCGGACAGCTGCTGTTTAACTTTCTGCACAAGCGCGGCGCAGTCACCTGGCGCGACAATCAATTGACGATTCTGTGGGAGCGGCTGGAAGCGGAATTCGCGGTGCTGCGCGAGCGGATCGAGCGGTTGTATCGCGATGGCATCGACATGACCAAAGTGCAGTATTGGCTAGCCTCGCACGATCTGATCAGCGAATGGGTGCGCCCCAACCTGGGCAGCCAGTGGGCGGCGGCCACGCGCGTGCTGTCGGACGAAAGCGATCCTAAAGCTTGGATTAATCGTGTTCTCGATGATGAATTCCCGCTCAGCTTGTTCTATTTGCAACTGCAAAAGAAGCTGGGGATCTAGACCAGATAGCGCAACAGCAGCGTCGCCAAGCCCCACGAGAAGAAGAATCCGCATGAGTCGGTAAAGGTGGTCACCACCACAGCCGACGCCAGAGCCGGATCAAACTTGAGCTTTTTCAGCAGAAACGGAATCGCAGTGCCGGCGAGACCGGCGATGATCATGTTGCCGATCATGGCCCCGGCGATCACCAGGCCGGCAACGCTGTTGCGCTTCAACAGCGCAATGGCGCCGCCTACGATGACGGCCAAGATCAGCCCTTGCAACAAACTGAGCCACAGTTCTTTGCCCACCACCTGCCAGGCGTGTTTGAGCTCGACTTCGCCGGTGGCCAGGCCGCGCACCAAAATGGTGATGCGCTGCGTGGCGGCGTTGCCGCCCTGGCCCGCCACGATGCTGGGCAGAGCGGCAAACCAGGCCAGCTGCGCGTTGGTGTCTTCGAACAGTCCAAACACCCATGAGGCCAGAAATGCGGTGCCCAGGTTAACAACCAGCCACGGCATGCGCTTCTTCATCGAAACCATGACCGGGCTCCACACGCTGTTTTCATCCGAGACGCCGGCCAGGCGGAAGGTGTCTTCGGTGGCCTCCTCGTCGATGACATCGATCAGGTCGTCATGCGCGATGACGCCGAGCAGGCGCCCGTCCGCGTCGACCACCGGCAATGCCAGAAAACCGAATTTGCGCAACAGCCGCGCGCACTCTTCCTGATCGGTGCCGGCCGGCACGCTGATTACATCAGTGTTCATGATGTTGCCGATCAGTGTGGTGGGTGATGCAGTAATCAGCGCGCGCAACGCAGTCACGCCGACCAACCGACGCTCGCGATCGACCACGAACAAGTAATACGGCATCTCATCGTCGGGGTGCCATTCGCGCAGCGCTGTGATCGCGTCTTGCACGGTCATGCCCGGGCGCAGCGTCATGAAGCTGGTGGTCATGATGCCGCCGGCCGAGTCGTCCGGATGGATTAGCAGCGGACGCACATCGTCGGCCTCTTCCATGCCGGAGAGCACGCGCTCTTTGCGCTCGGCGGACAAGTCGCCCAGCACGTCGGCGGCGTCGTCGGGCTCCATCTCGTCGAGGATGTCCGAGAGCGAGGTGTCGCTGACGCGTTCGGCGATATCGGCCTGGTCTTCTTCGTCAAGCTCGGCCAGAATGTCGGCGGCGTCTTCCGGATCGAGCCGCGGCAAAATCTGCGCCTGGTCTTCAATGTCGAGTTCGTCGAACACCTCGACGCGGTCCTCCGTGCGCTTGACTTGATCCAGCAGCGCGATGGCGCCGTGCACGTCATCGCGATCCAGCGCTTCGCGTACGCGCTCGATGGTTTGTTCGAGGAGTGCTTTGTCGAGTTCGGCCAATTCCGTCACCGCCCGTCCATGTGTATCGTTTGGTTTGGAAATCGTGCGCAAGGGGCAGTTCGGCACGCGGCGGCCAAAAAATTTGGGCGCCGCGAAGCCGGGCATGCGCGTGGGTTCCGAGACCTGCCGAATTCTATGGCGGTGCGGATGAAAGTCAACGCCTGTTAGCCGACACGCTTGCTACGCTGTGATGCCACCCGGCATTCGGCGGCGCTTCGTCAAGCCGGGCCAAAGTGAATTCTTAATCTTGTTCGCATGTGTCGAAAAAGTGATTTCCCGGGGGTTGTGGTTGCTGTGGTGATCAGCGCAATCGGGCTTGCGCGGACAAGTCACGCCGCGCCGGCGCGCGTTGATTTGAAAACCGTCGACTGGGCTGCGGTGATTGCCGCCGAACCGCGTCTGCGCCACCCGGAGGCGCCGCGGCTGGACAGCGTGCGCGGGCCATACGTCGAGGGCGCGGACAACGCCTATGGCTATGCCATGGTCGACGCGGTCGAATATGGTGACATCTCGGGCGACGGCCGTGATGAAGCGATGATTCAGCTGTATTCCGGCGGCACGGCCGGCAATACGGGCCTGCTGGTTTATGCCGACGGCGGGGCGGCGCCGCGCTTTATTGGCGCGCTGTCTGGCTACAAAATGTTTGGGAGGGCCGAAGGCGGTCGCTTGCAAGTGCAACAAACGGCGTATGCCGGGTGGGAACCCAATTGCTGTCCCAGCGGCATCTCTACAACGCTCTATCGCTTGACTGGTGGACGTCTGATCCGGCAGTCGACGCGCAGCGAAGGGTATCCCGAAGCCCAGGCGATGACTGTGGAACATTTTTACGATCTGCTGAACATGCGGCAATATGCCGAAGCGTACCGGCTGTTGGGACGCAAATTTGCACAGCGCCAGCCCTTTGCGCGTTGGCGCGCTGGCTACAGCAAAACAACAGCCATCACCGTCGATGCAGTGGCGCAGGTGTCGGCCAATGCGGTGATCGCGCTTGTGACGGCAACTGAAAGCGGGGCCCAGGCGCGCTATGCGGTGACCTGGCAGCTGGCTTGGAGCGGCCGTGTCTGGCTGCTGGATGCGCCGGTGGTGTCCACGCTGCAGCCGGATAGCGCCGTGTTGACCGGCAGGTTGTCATTTCCATCCGAAGGCATTCCAGCACAGGACATCTTTGCCCAAAAC
>JANMNW010000311.1:0-2593 GCA_031368515.1 Chloroflexota bacterium | reverse complement strand
CCAAGCATCGCGTCAGCGCCGCAGGCATGCGTTGGTCTCGTGCCGGTCTTGAGCACATCCTGCCTTTGCGTATGGCGCTCATGTCCGGCTGTTTTGACTCGCACTGGCTCAGCTGCGCTCCCCTTTAGAAAAATGCACCCGCATGCCGACCGGCGGCCGTCTGTGTCGGTATACTGAGCGCACACATTCCACTTGCCGGTTATGCCGAGGCCGGTGCGAAGCAACCGCAATTTTCATCGCGGACATCAGGCACACATCATGCATATCTTTATCACGGGCGGCGCCGGTTTTATCGGAAGCAACTTGGCCGCCCATCATCTGGCCAAGGGCCACACGGTCACAATCTTCGACAATCTGTCGCGCCCGCGCACGCAGCACAACCTGGATTGGTTGCGCAATGAAGTTCCGAAGCCGGACAATGCCGCGCTGATGTTTGCCAACGGCGACATTCGCGACTTTGACGGGTTGTGCGCGGCCATGACGGGGGCCAAGCCCGACTTTGTGGCGCATCTGGCCAGCCAGGTGGCGGTCACCACATCGGTCAAGAACCCGCGCGAAGATTTTGAAATCAACGCGTTTGGCACGTTTAACGTGCTGGAAGCCGCGCGCGCGCAGGCCGCGCCGCCTGCGCTGCTGTATTCGTCCACCAACAAGGTCTATGGCGGCATGGAGGATGTAGTGGTGGAGCTGGATCAAAGCGGCATACGCTATCGCTATCGCGATTTCCCCAACGGCATCGACGAGACCCGCCCGCTCGACTTTCATTCGCCATATGGCTGCTCCAAAGGCGCGGGCGATCAATATGTGCGCGACTATGCGCGCATCTACGGCCTGCGCACCGTGGTGATCCGCCAGTCGTGCATCTATGGCGAACGGCAGTTCGGCGTTGAAGATCAAGGCTGGGTGGCGCACTTCATCATCGCTGCGGCCTACAACCGGCCGATCAGCATCTATGGCGATGGCAAGCAGGTGCGCGACATGCTGCATGTCAACGACCTGATCGCGCTCTACGACGCGGCCTACAGCAAGCTCGATGTGGCCAGCGGCGAAGTGTTCAACGGCGGCGGCGGCATCGACAACACGCTGGCGATCTGGGCCGAGTTTGGGCCGTATCTGGCCGAGTTGGCCGGGCATCCAATCCCGATCACGCACGGCGACTGGCGCCCGGGCGATCAGCCGGTGTTCGTCAGCGACAACAGCAAGGCCGGGCGCATGCTGGGCTGGAAGCCGAAGATCGCCGTGCGCGACGGCATCCGCCAGCTGTGGAACTGGGTGTCGGGCAACCCGTCGTTGTTTGTTTAGCCTGGGCCGGCTGCGTGCGTGGCCGCTCCCGGCGCGCATGCTCTATCATTGGCGCGCGTCGAGTCGCCATTCATGTCCCGGGTATTGTTCGCTGGTTACGTTCCGCCGCCGCTGCTTGGCTCAGCCAAGATTGAGGCGGCGCATTACCGTACCTGGCAGTTGCTGGAACCCCTGCTGAACGACGGCCATTCGATCGCTTTGGTCTGCGGCGCGCACGGCGAACAGGTGGATGTGCAGGCGCCGCCGGCCCACTGGCCGCGCGATCTGCAGATCGTGCCGCTCGTGTTTGGGCGGCCGGGCTGGGTGGACGCGTTTCAACGCGCACACGACGCGCTCAATCCCGATTGCATCGTCACCGTCAGTTTTGCGCACGGCCTATACGCCACCAAGCTGCGCACGCAGGCGCCGATGTGGATGGATCTCTACGGCGACTATCCGACGATCATGCAGGCTGCGGCTTATCGCGCCGGCAGCGATCGCGGCATCGACACCGTGGTCGGCTTTATGCGTGAGGTGCTCTCCAAAGGCGATGTGTTTTCGACCTGCGGCATGCCGCAAAAACACGCCGTCGTCGGCCAGCTGTCGATGATCGGGCGCCTGAAGCGCGCTTCGTTTGGCTACGAATTCGTCTATCCGTTGCTGCCGGGCGCGCCGCCGCGGCGTGAGCCTCCGCCGCGCGGCGGCCACCGCGAGTTGCTTGCTTCGTTGAACACCGGCGTTGGCGACGACGATTTTGTGCTGCTGTGGTGCGGCGGCTACAACACCTGGACCGATGTTGACACGCTCTTTCAAGCATTGGAATGGGCGATGGCGCGCGTGCCCCGGCTGCGCTATGTGTCGGTCGGCGACAGCACCTATCAAGCGCCGAACAACGTGTATGCGCGCCTGGGCGCGATGATCGAGCGCTCGCCTTTTCGGGAGCGCTACCACCTGCTGGGTTGGCGGCCCTGGCCAGAAATGGCGCGCTTCTACCGGGAAAGCGACGCCGGCGTCAACATCGACGCCATGCACTACGAAACGTTGTATGGCACGCGCACACGGCTGGTTGAGATGATCGGCGCCGGCCTGCCGGTGATCACCAGCCTGGGTGCCGAGCTGGCTGACGTGCTCGCAGACGAAGGCGCCGCGCTTACGTTCAAGATCGGCGACTGGCAGGCTTTGGCCAATCATCTGCTGGCGCTGGCTGGCGACCGTACGCGCGCGGTGTCCATGTCGGCGGCCGCGGCGGCATGCGCCGCCGGCCGCTTGTCGTTAGACGCCACCACGCAGGCGGTGCGCGTTTGGACCCGCG
>JANMNW010000252.1:0-2987 GCA_031368515.1 Chloroflexota bacterium | reverse complement strand
GCGTTGTAGACCGTGGGCGTGCTGGCGATCGTGCCAGCCTCGCCGATGCCTTTCACCCCAATCGGATGATGCGGTGAAGGTGTGACGGTGTGATCGATCTCGAACCGAGGAAACATATCGGCGCGCGGCATGGCATAGTCGGTCATCGCCCCGGTCAAAAGCTGGCCGTTGTCGTCATAGACCGCGCCTTCGCACAATGCCTGCCCGATGCCTTGAACGAGACCGCCGTGAATCTGACCCTTGACAATCATCGGGTTAATGTGGGGGCCGCAGTCGTCAACAGCAATGTACCGCTTGAGAAGGACTTGGCCCGTATCTGGCTCGACCTCCACCACTGCGACGTGCGCACCAAATGGATACGTGAAGTTCGGCGGATCATAGAACTGGCTGGCCTCCATGCCCGGATCCATCCCAGGAGGCAGATTCCAGGCGAGTGTCGCCATCAGCGTCGTATCCTGGATTGTCTTGAACTTGTCTGGCGAACCTTTCACGGAGAACTTGCCATCGTTGTAGTCGATGTCCTCGACGGCCGCCTCCAGCAGATGCGCGGCCATTGCCCGCGACTTGTCCTTGATCTTGCGTGCGGCCAGCACCAGAGCCGCGCCACCGACCGCAGTAGTGCGACTGCCGTAGGTGCCCCAGCCCATCGGAGTTCGGTTGGTGTCGCCGTGGATGACGTCGACATCTTGCACAGGAAAGCCCAACTCATCGGATACGATCTGGGCAAACGTAGTCTCTTCACCCTGACCGTGCGGCGACGAGCCGATCAGAACCTGCACTTTGCCGACTGGCGACACGCGAACAATTGCGCTTTCCCATAGCCCGCCCTGAAAACCGATTGCTCCCGCGACTTGGCTTGGGCCAAAGCCACATAGCTCTGCATAAGTCGTTACGCCAATGCCGATATAGCGGCCCTGCTTGCGGGCCTCGGCTTGTTCCCGGCGAAGCTGCTCATACCCTGCCATCCCGAGCGCTTTGTCAAGCGCGGCCGCGTAGTTACCACTGTCGTAGTTCAATCCGATTGCGACGACATGCCCATTCGCGAATGGCGGGATTAGATTCTTCCGCCGTAACGCAACGGGGTCCATGCCGAGTTTGTCTGCCAGCTTATTCATCAAACGCTCGACCAGGAAGGTTGCCTCTGGGCGCCCGGCGCCGCGATACGCCTCGACTGGTGTAGTCGTGGTGAAAACGCCTATCGACTCGCAACGGATATTTGGAATCGTATATACGCCGCTGTACATCAACCCGTGCGCAATCGTCGGGATTCCGGGTGCTGCCGTAGAGAGATAAGCTCCCATCCCGGCGTAGATCGTGCCTTTGATGCCGGTAACTTTGCCGTCTTTGGTCGCGGCCATCTCCACATATTCAATATGATCGCGCCCGTGAGTTGTCACTAGATAGTTTTCACTGCGTGTTTCCACCCACTTTACTGGGCGATCCAGTTTGCGGGCTGCCCAAACCGCCAGCGCTTCATCAGGGTATACCGGGAGCTTGCTGCCAAAACCGCCGCCAACCTCCGGCGCTATAACGCGCAGTTTGTGCTCGGGAATCCCTGCCACCCCGGCAATGACGAAGCGGGCAATGTGGGGATTCTGGCTGGTGACCCACAGCGTCATTTCCTCGTTGCCGCTATCCCATTGTGCAACTGCGGCGCGTGTCTCCATCGCGCTGGGCAGGAGCACCTGTTGAACAATGCGCTCCTTCACCACAACATCCGCTTCTGCAAAGGCTTTGTTCAAGCCTTCGTCACCACTGCTAGCGATCCAGCGGAATGCGATATTGTTCGGCGCTTCCTCAAACAACTGCGGCGCGCCATCTTTTACCGCCTCCTCCGGACTCACGACAGCACGCAATACGTCGTACTCAACGCGAACCAGTTCTGCAGCATCCTGTGCGATGTTGCGTGATTCAGCGAGCACAATGGCGACGCCATCACCCACATAGCGCACCTTCTCCTTTGCCAGCGGAGGATGTGGCACTAGCTTCAAGTTGGAGTTTGGGATAATCCAGGCGCAAGGGATGTTGTGCAGCGTCAAATCGACGCCGGTAAACACGCCGACCACGCCAGGCACTGCCTCGGCACCTGTGGTGTCGATGTGCTTGATGGTGGCGTGGGCGTATGGGCTACGCACAACAACCATATGCAGCATTCCGGGGAGCGTAATGTCGCCGGTGAACTTCGCTTTTCCGGTGATCAGGCGCGGATCTTCGCGGCGTCTAATGCCGGAACCAAAAATGCGGGTGGCCATGATTCAAGCTCCTATTTTTTTAGCGGCGGATTGCACGGCTGCGACGATGTTCTGATAACCCGTGCAGCGGCAGAAATTGCCGTCAAGCGAATGTCGGATTTCAGCCTCGCTCGGATTGGGATGATCCTTCAGATAGGCTGTGGTAGCCATGATCATGCCTGGGGTGCAGAAGCCGCATTGCAGCCCGTGATGCTCCCAAAAAGCCTCCTGCATCGGATGTAGCGTGTCTCCGGTTGCCAACCCTTCGATCGTAGTCACTTGACGGCCATCGGCTTGTACAGCCAAACACGTACACGACTTGATTGCGCGGCCGTCCATGTGGACAGTGCACGAACCACATTGGCTCGTGTCGCAACCCATATTCGTACCTGTCAATCTCAGCTCCTCACGGATGAAGTCGACAAGCAACATACGAGGTTCAACGTCCCGCTCGTGGCGTTTGCCATTAACAGTGATTGATACTTTCACGTCTGTTTCTCCTCTTGAACGCGAAGATACGCTTTGACACACTCAATCAGGTGAGTTGGGTTTGGCTTGCTCGGTGTGCTCCTCCTTTGGAAAAGACAGCGTGGATTTGCCATCCATATCGGGCATCTGGCGGGCCAGCGAAGCAAAGAACTGTTGGGCTAGCATCGCGGCGGCTGCCGCCACCAGTCGTTGCCCCACCCCCGCCAGCCGGCCAAAAACATTGGCATCAGCATCCCAGGCTATCGAGGTGAGGCGTTTGGTCGTGTC
>JANMNW010000034.1:0-1904 GCA_031368515.1 Chloroflexota bacterium | reverse complement strand
GGCGTCCGAGTGCCGGGTTGTGGCGATCTCCAGCAGCCCGCGCCGCAGCGTCATGCGCCCATCAGACGCGTCGCGGCCCATGCCCAGCAGCGGCATCGAGCTGGACGACAACTCGGCGCGGCCGAGCAGCGCGCCAACATCGGCGGTGATGTCGCTTTCCACGCGCCCGCTCAGGCGCGCGCGGATGCGGCGCAGCAGCAAACCCGCCAGGCGCCGCGTGTTGCCCGGAAAATTGGCTGCTTCGATCATCCAGTTGAAGAGTTGGGGATAGCCTGCGTCTTCGATGTAATGCCCACGCGCGTCGGGCGCGGCGCCGTTGCCGTCCGCCGCGTCTGGAAAGCGCAGCGCGGCGGTGATCGCCGGGCCATACGTGGCGTCGACGCGGCGATACGCCTGGCCGTCATCACCGCGGGTTTCGGACGCAAACGAAATCATGTCGCCGTTCGTTCCGAATCGCGCGCCAAGCCGATCGCTGAGCGCCGGAAAGCCGGCGCGGTTTTTGAGCAACAGAAACGGCGTGCCCAGCGCGCCGGCGGCCAGGATGAGGCGGCGCGCTGTGATGGTGTGCAGCAGCAAGGCGTCCGTGTCGCGCGGTTGGCCATCGACCGCGTCATCATGCGACACGTAATGCACCCGGTAGCCTGTGCCATCGCCCAGCGGCTCGAAGGTGCGCACTTCGCTGCGCGTGCGAATGTCGGCACCCGAGCGGTGCGCCAGCGAGAGATAGGTGTAGTCGAGCGAGTTTTTGCTGCCGTAGTTGCAGCCGATGTTGCACTCGCCGCACAGCCGGCAGGTATAGCGCTGGGCGCGATGAAAGTTTGGGCCGGTCTCGATCAACGGCAAGCTTGGCCCAGGGTCGTCTCCAGGATTGTGGAAGGTGACCGCCAAGGGCAGCGTGATGAACGGCACATTCAAGCGCGCGGCGGCGTCGCGAAATGCGCGCGTGCGCGGCGTGGCGTTGTAGGGCGCATGATCAACCGGATAGCGCTGCACATTCAGAATGCGCTCCACGCGGTCATAGTGCGGGTCAAGATCGGCGCGCGTCACCGGCCAGTGCTCGTATTCGCCCGTTCTCGCGTCTTCGCGCACAAACCACTTTTCGTCTTTGCGAATAGAGACGTTGGAATACACCAGCGAGCCGCCGCCCAACCCGCTGGCAACAACCGCCTCGAACGACTTGAACGACCACACATTGAACAGCCCATGCAGACCGGCGCTGGGATCCCACAGCAGGCCACTCCGGGCGTCGGCCGGGCTGCGGGGAAACGAGCCGGGCGGCCAGGCTTTGCCGCGTTCAAGCAGGCACACGCGCAATCCCGCCTCCTGCAGGCGATAGGCCAGCACAGAGCCGCCAAATCCGCTGCCGACAATGATTGCGTCAAACGTTTCTTCGGCCATGAGAAGCTCCCCGCGCATCGCCGGCTAGCCGCCGGCGGGCACAAAACGCGCCGGCGTGATGCCGCAACGCTCGGTAAACGCATTGCGAAACATGCTGCCGGGATCCAGAATCTCGCGAACAGCGTTCCACGCCGCAAACTTCGGATACATCGACGCAACCAGGTCACGGCCCTGCAAAAAGTTCAGCAGCCCCCAGTGCGGCCGGCCGCCCAGCGCATACAACGCATGCTCAATTTCGCGCAACAGCTCGCGCCCGCCATATCCGTCCTCGAGCATCGGAAACTCGATCAAGCACGCAGGCGTGGCATGCATCATCGACATGTACGCCGACGACGCGTTGACAAAGCGCAGCGAGAACGGCGACGTGAGATAGGCCTTCCCCACCCGCGCGCGTTGCTCGGCGATGCTCAAGATGCGTTCAACCGCGGCGATGGTGTTCGGCAACGGCACCGCGATTTCGCTGCCATACGCGCGCGCGTCGTTGGCGTTGCCGATGTTGAAGACGC
>JANMNW010000179.1:0-3033 GCA_031368515.1 Chloroflexota bacterium | reverse complement strand
TGTTGCGACGGGTCTTGACGCCCAGCGCCTTCTTGCCCCAGGGCGTGCGGGGCGCGTCTGTGCCGACCGGCGTGCGGCCTTCGCCACCACCGTGCGGATGGTCGCGCGGCGACATAGCCGTGCCGCGCACCGCGGGCCGCGTGCCCTTGTAGCGCGCGCGTCCGGCTTTGCCCAGCTTGATGTTGCCGTGATCGGGGTTGCTGACGGTTCCGACGGTGGCCATGCACGTCTGCAGCACACGGCGGACTTCGCCGCTGGGCATGCGCAACGTCACATACTCACCTTCTTTCGCCAGCACCTGAGCCGAAGCGCCGGCCGAGCGCACAACCTGGCCGCCCTTGCCCGGGCGCAACTCGATGTTGTGCACGGTGCTGCCGAGCGGGATGCCGCCCAGCGGCAGCGCGTTGCCGATCTTGGCTTCGATGCCGGGGCCGGAAACGATTTCATCGCCAACATTCAACCCGTGCGGGGCCAGGATGTAGCGCTTTTCGCCGTCGGCGTAGTTCAACAGCGCGATGCGCGCGCTGCGGTTGGGATCGTATTCGATCGTGGCCACGCGCGCCGGCACGCCGGTTTTGTCGCGCTTCCAGTCGATGACACGGAACAGGCGCTTGACGCCGCCGCCCTGATGGCGCACGGTGACTTTGCCGCGAAAGTTGCGGCCGCCATGATCGTTGAGGCCGACCGTCAACGACTTCTCCGGCTCATCGGCCGTGATGTCGCTGAAGTCGCTCATCGTCATGTTGCGACGACTGGGCGTATAGGCCTTAAAGGTCTTCACTGCCATGGTTTAGGCCACTCCTTCGAACAGCGCGATGCGGTCGTCTTTGCGAACCTGCACGATCGCCTTCTTCCACTGCGCCGAGCGCAGGATGTGCGCCGCTTTGCGGCCGCGGCCGCTGCTGCGCGCGCTGCGCCGCCGTTTGGCGGGCATGTTGATCACGGCCACGCGCTCGACTTTCACGCCAAACGCGATTTCCACCGCTTCAGCGATCTGCGACTTGTTGGCGCGCGAATCGACTTCAAACGAATACTGCGGCTGTTCATAGCCGACCTGCCACTGGGTCTTCTCGCTGATGAGCGGCCGGATTAGGATTTCATATGGGTGCATGTTTCACCTTGTTGACGTGTCCGCCCGGGTTGCCCCCGGCGGCGGCGCGTCTCATCCAAGCCACGCATTGATCTTTTCCAGCGCATCCAACGGGATGACCAGATGCTGATGCGTGAAGATATCCTTGATATTGAGATAGCCGGCGTGCAGCGTCTTGACGCCCTCAACGTTGCTGGCCGAGCGTTCGACCGCCACGTTGCGGCCGGGCAAAACCACCAGCCCCTTCTTCTCAACGCCGATGGCTTTCAGCGCGACAATGATGTCTTTCGTCTTGGGCGCATCGAGCTTGATCGCTTCGACAAAAATGAGCTGGTTGTCCAGCACTTTTTGCGATAGAGCGCAGCGGACGGCCTGGCGGCGCATCTTGAGCGGCATGTCCTGGCGATAGCTGTGCGGCGTCGGGCCGAATGCCACGCCGCCGCCGCGATGATGCGGCGCCTTGCGGCTGCCCTGGCGCGCGTTGCCGGTGCCCTTCTGCTTGAACAGCTTCTTCGTGGTGCGATTCACTTCGGCGCGGGTTTTCACCTTGTGCGTGCCGAGGTGGGCATTGGCCAGCTGACGCAGCAATGCCTGATGCATCAGCGGCTGGCTGACAGTTGCGCCGAAAATCTTCTCGGACAACTCGACTTCGCCAACTTTTTGGCCTTGGAGGTTCAGTACGGGTGCTTTCATCACTTACCCCTTGCTCGCCGCCTTGATCACCACGATGCCGCCATTGGCGCCGGGAACGGCGCCGCGAACTGCGATCAAATTTCGCTCCGGATCAACCAGCATGATCTTCAGACGCAGCGATGTGTTGGTGACGTTGCCGTAATGACCGGCCATGGGCTGCCCTTTCTCGACGCGGCCGGGCGTGGTGCCCGCGCCGATCGAACCGGGTGCGCGTTCACGGTCGGAGGCGCCGTGCGTCTTCTTTTGGCGATGGAAGCCGTGGCGCTTGATGCCGCCGGCGAAGCCGCGGCCTTTCATGGTGCCGGAGACATCCACCCACTCGCCCACTTGAAAAATATCCGCTTTGATGACGTCGCCCTGCTGATGGGTGACTTCCTTCAGGCGCGCCTCTTCAAGATGCTTGAGCGCGGGCAAGTTTGTTTCTTTGCGCTTCGGGTGCTTCTAGTAGGGCTTGAGCTGGCCAAGATGGCCGAGCTCGCCGTGCGAAAGCTTTTTGGCGGGCTCTTCGCCAAAGCCGAGCTGGATGGCGGTGTAGCCATCCTTTTCCAGGGTTTTGACCTGGGTGACGTAATTTGGACCCGCTTCGATGACGGTAACGCCAGTGACGTTGCCTTTTTCATCGAAAAGCTGAGTCATGCCAACTTTTCTTCCGATTAGCTTCTTCATTTTTTATCATTGGCTGGAAGCGCCGAGATTTAACGGCCGCAGAGCGCGGAAAGATGCCATCTTTCGTGAAAGATGGCATCTTTCCGCATTCCGCAGCCGCTTCCGCGCCTACAGCTTGATTTCGATATCCACGCCAGCCGGGAGGTTGAGCCTCATCAGCGTATCGATAGTCTTCGAGTCCGGGTCGAGCACATCGATCAGGCGTTTGTGAGTTCGAATTTCAAAATGCTCGTGTGAATCTTTGTCGATATACGGCGAGCGGCGCACAGTATACCTCTCAATTTTCACGGGCAACGGCACCGGGCCTACAACAGTCGCCCCAGTGCGTTCGGCAGTTTCAACGATCTGCTGCGCGCTGCGGTCCAGCGCGCGGTGATCGTAAGCCTTCAAGCGGATGCGAAGTTTTTGTTTCGCCATAGGTTAACCTTCAATCACTTTGACGATCGTGCCGGCGCCCACGGTCAGGCCGCCTTCGCGAATCGCAAAGCGTGAACCGTTCTCAAGACCCACCGGCGAGATTAGCTTGACTTTCATCGTCACGTTGTCGCCCGGCAGCACCATCTCCACGCCTTCCGGCAACTGAC
>JANMNW010000168.1:0-3036 GCA_031368515.1 Chloroflexota bacterium | reverse complement strand
AAGCCGGTCATGATGATCCAGCATCGGCTCTAAATCCCGGCCGAGCACCTCACGTGCACTGGTCCACGGAATATCATGATCGGCAATAACGTCACCGAGGGCATGGGGATCGCGCCCAAACATTTCTTGCGCGTAGTCCGGTCCGAATTCGTCCGCCACCGACAGCAGCTGGTCTGTTGCTTGAGCAGGAGCCTTATAGACCTGCCCAAAAGCCTGCTCGACCGCCGAGCGTACGGCAACATAAGCCTGCCGCACAGTCTCAATTGCGGTGTGTAAGTCTTTGAGCGTTTCTGGCACTTCCATGATGGTGAGCCTAATGGGCCAACTATTCTGGGGCAAGTCATCTGACGGCTCACAAAGCTGAGACCGAGTAGTCAACTGCGGCTCAAAACCTCGTGCTACGTGCGCCTTTTAGATGCGCGTGGAGACTTTGGTGAAGCGGACTTCGTTTTGGTGACCGGCTTCTTTGCGGCTTTAGGCTTCACCGCAACCACCTTTTGAATGGGCGGCGCTATCCTTGCCCCTATCATTTTTGCGGACTTAGCCGTCACACCGGCCTCGTCAGCAAAAGCCTGCCAGCGGTTCACAGCCGATTGAATCTGTTCAATGATGACGCCTGCATTTTTCAACGCATGTTTCTTACCAAGGGCGCGGAGCTGCTCAACGCCAGGTGCCTTGCCTGCACCCATGACAGTCATCGACTGCTCCCCGCCCGGTCCGAACGAGAACGTAAGATCGTAAGCCGGAGCAAGGACCCACCGTCCGCTGTCATCCATTAGGAACGACACGTTTTTGGCGTGGTCATCGCGGTTGTGGGCCAAGACATTGAAGCACGCTATGCGAAAGGCTTTTTCAAGCTGCGCTACGTCTTTGGTCAGGACATGCGTGGCTTTGAGGAATGCATCGTAGTCGAGCGACGCAACACGGTGATCGGCATGAAGCAGCCCGGACAGGCTGTGCATGTGAATGCGCCGGTCACCGTCACGGTCGAAACGCTTGATCCCGAAATAGCGCTTCTTTTTAGCGCCGAACAGATGCGTGGCCGGCATATCAACGCCGGCATCACGGGCCATCAGGCTGTAAGCGTATTCCACCGGACCGATGTCGGTGGCATCACCGGTGGCCGGGAACTTGATCATCCAGTGGCTGTACCCCTTCGGCAAACCGGCCGGGCCGTGAATAATCCGGCTTTTGTCAGCACTCACCTGCGCCACGATTTTCGGGCGAGCGCCGGATGATGCGCCGTTGAGGCGCAGAAGCGTCTCGATTACCGGACCTTCCTCACCAGCGAGCACGACAGCGGCGTCTTTGGCGAGTGGGTCAAGCTTCAGGGTGGTTGTCGCATCGTTTTGATTGCTTTTATCGGGTTCGTAGCTGAGCGCGCCCATGCCATCGCGGCCGACAAGAGCCAGACGATCCAGTGGCGTTAGTTCGCCTCGCGCTATGCCAAGCTTCTCAACCGCACGATCAAGCAGCAACCGGCCCCATCCATCGGGCAAGCTGTCGTTGAAAACACCGAACAGGCCATCAAACACGGCAGGATCGCCCGTGATGGTGCCAGGCTTGGCGGGCAGCATAAACGGCGAAATATTCAATCCAGACGCCAGAAACGCCTGATCATACTCAAACAAGACGCGACGGCCCTGCGCTGCCAACCGGCCAACCTTGCGACGCGTGCGGCCCTCAAGAAAGATTTCCAGAAGTGTTGTGGCGGTATGTTTCACTTGAGCTGGCCCTTCTTCCGCGACTTACTGGCGGCAAGCACCTGGTCGAGGGATTTGGACGACAGGGCTTGGGCGTCCTCCACGCAGACGGTGTCGAAGTCGACCAGGCAATTGAGAACGAGAGCGATGTTGAGAAGCGAGTCAAACGCGATGAGCCCGGTCTGCTCAAAGCGCTTCAACGAGCCCAGGGCGACGCCCGAACGCTGCGCCAACCCGCTTTGCGAGAGGTTCATTGCCAAGCGACGTCGCTTAAACCGATCGCGGACATCCAGCAGCGTATCCGCCGGTGTTTTGAGCAAGAGCGCCAATATATTATCCTTTTTAGGCAATAATTGCCATGTATGGCTAATATATGAGCTATTTGCCGAGTTGGCAAGCCCAGCTATCGCGTTGAATGAATTGAAATGCGGCGTGTGATGGCAGCAATGCGTGTATCCATTCGCCCGTCCACGCGCATCAGGTTATTAAGCCCGTCGCGGCAGCCGCCCACAAGCTCGCCAGCATCATTTTCAAACTCGTCGCTCTGAGAAATACCCCAACACCCCAATAGGCATTTCAGCGGTCATTCAGGGCGTCAAGTCGGCAGGCAAAGCCGATAGACCTAAAACCGCGTTAGTTTCATCGGCCACGGCCCCTATCCTGCACTCCATCCGGCCGGGACTTAGCAGACTTCTCCTGCATGCGCACGACCTCGGTCATCGACAACTCCGGCGCGTCTTTCAAAGCAAGATTGTATTCAACGCGTGTCTGACCACCATCGATATCAGCATAACGAACCGTCCGCACCGGCGAGGTGCCCTTCTTGGTCAGAGCCCGCTTACGCTTCACGCGTGTTTTGGAGGCAGGTTTTACGCCGCGCTGATGCATCGCGCGGATGTTTGGGCCTTCATGGATTTGCGGGAGGCGATAGATACCTTGGTCAACCAAGCGTCGGCAATCAATCCGCTCAATACGCCCAGCCTTTGCCAGCGCCGCGTTGGCGTGGTTCTCCCAAAGCTCCCGGATCATCCGCAGCGTGGTAGGCCTGCTCTGTCCCCGGATCGCCCGAAGGGCAATCTCCTTAGCTCCAGCTGAGAACAGCACCACACGTTGGCCGGATGATACATCCCGATCGCGAACAACCAAATGACAGTGCGGGTTGGCCGCATCTTTGCCCTTCGCGTGGATAGCCGCGAACCAGGATGCCCGCCCCTTCGTCAGGGCCTCGGCAAACTGCCAGATGACCGCCACTTGCTGATGACGGGTCAGCTCCTTGGGAAGGGCGATGACCAACTTATCAACCACGCGGGCATTCTTGCGGTCGGCCTTCTCC
>JANMNW010000154.1:0-21950 GCA_031368515.1 Chloroflexota bacterium | reverse complement strand
ACCCACCACGATCAAGCTCAGATCGGCATGCGTGAGCGCGCCAAGAAAATGGCCGCTGCGCAAGCGTTCGGGCGCCACTAACACCAGCTTGTACTCGCCGTTGACCAGCCCGCGCACGCGCCGGTCGGCCTCCACTGGCTCAATCGACGAGTTGATGTACGTGCAGGCGATGCCGCGCCGTTTCATGGCGTCGACTTGATCCTTCATCAGGGCGATCAGCGGGGAAAACACCAAGGCCGTGCCGGGCAGAGCCAGCGCGGCCAACTGATAAATCAGCGATTTGCCGGAGCCGGTGGGCATGATCACCAGCGCGTCACGGCCTTCGAGAACGATGCGCACGGACTCTTCCTGCCCCGGCCGGAAGGCCGGGTAGCCGAAGTGCTGCTTCAGCGCGCCGTGCAGATCGGTCATTTAATGACGAGCACGCCTTTCATGACACCGGCATGGCCGGGAAATGTGCAGATGTATGGATACTCACCGGGCGGCGGCGCATCAAAGGTGACGGTCACGCTCTCGCCGCCCTTGACCAGTTTCGGCGTATGCGCGATCACCCGGTCGTCATTGGGCTTGAGCCAGTTGTTGTCGGCACCAGCGGTGATGGCATCTGCGGCGACCATCGGCTCGGTGCCGGGCTTGACGAGCGCCCAGTTGTGCTGCATGCCGCTGTCCGGCTGCGTGTCATTTTTCAACACCAGCGTGATCTTGGAACCAGCCGGTGCCTCCAATCGCTCTTTGTTGAACTTCAGTTCAAGTCCCAGGTTGCCGATTTCCAAAGTCACTTCCGACGCGGCTGGATTTTGTGCCGGGGCTGAGTTTCCGCCAGCGGGCGCACTTGCGGGGCTACCGCAGCCGCTCAGTAGAAGCATTGTGCCCAAGGAGAGCGAAGCCAAGCTCATGCGCGCTGCAGAGCCAAGTCTGAGGGGTAAACGGTTTAGATAGGTTACGTTCTTCATTGCGGTGGGAAATGTATCAGTGTAAGGCTATCGCCAGCTTAGCACACAGCTCGACGAATGGTGAGGTGTGCGTTAAGCGACGGCTCATCCTTCATAGACGCAGTTGGGCCCCACCTTGAGGTGGAGCCCAACTATAGGTGTAGTCCACCTCAAGGTGGGCTCCGCGGTCGAAGTTGAGAGGAAGTGTCAGCTTTCGCGGATTTGCCGTCCGGCCACTGCGAACGCACAATGCCGCACATGGCTCATTCACTTTCGGGAAAGACCGTGATCATCACTGGCGCCAGCTCGGGCATCGGCGCGGCCGCCGCGCGAGCGCTTGTGGCGTTGGGCAGCAATGTTGTGCTGGCCGCTCGCTCGGGCGAAAAGCTTGCCGCGCTCGCCAGCGACCTTGGTCCCGCCGCGCTTGCCGTCCCCAGCGATGTCACGCGCAGCGCGGATGTGCAGGCGCTCATCGCCAAGACACTCGAGAGCTTTGGCCGCATCGATGTGCTCTTCGCCAACGCCGGCATCTACATCCCGGGCCAATTCGTCGAGGGCGACGCCGACGACTACGCCAACCTGATGAACGTGAACATCGATGGCGTGCTGCGTTGCGCCCATGCCGTGCTGCCGCACATGATCGCGCAACGCTCGGGCGACATTCTGGTCACCAGTTCCATCTCCGGCCACATCGACATCCATTGGGAGCCGGTTTACAGCGCCTCCAAACACGCGATCCAGGGCTTCGTGCACACGTTGCGCCGGCAAGTGGCAGCGCACAACATCCGCGTGGGTTCGATCGCGCCGGGCATGGTGGCCAACGAGCTGTGGAACATCAACACGCCGGAGGAAGTCGACGGCTACGTCGCGCGGCACGCCGCCTTGCGCAACGACGACGTGGTCAACGCCGTCATCTTCATGCTCGCGCAGCCGCCGCATGTGACCGTTCGCGATCTGGTCATGCTGCCCCAGAATCAGGATCTCTAGTTTCGCTATGCAAGACATCCACACCCATGCCTGGTCGCAGCCGGCGCACATGGCCGATTTCTTCATCAAAGAGGCCGAAATCGCGCGCGGACGGCCGTTCGATTTGAGCGTGCACTTCGAGGCGTATATGGCTGCGTCGGAACCCTGTGACAGGGTGGTGGTCTTCGGCGGCAAAGCGCGCTTGAACGGGCTGTGGGTGCCGGACGACTATGTGGCCAGTTTCGTCGCGCGCGCCCCGCACAAGCTGCTGGGCTTCGCCGCTTGCGACCCAACCCAGCCCGGGCACATGGACGAACTGCGCCACAGCATCGACACGCTAAAGCTGCGCGGCGTAAAAATGATGCCGATGTATGCCGGCTTTGACCCGCGCGACGCGCGCTGCGACGCGGTCTATGCCTTCTGCCAATCGCGCGGGCTGCCGATCCTGTTCCACAGCGGAACCACGTTCAACAGCCGCGCGCCGCTGGGCTTGACCCGCCCCTGGCTGTGGGATGAAGTGGCTGCCAAGTATCCGGATCTGCGCATGGTGCTAGCGCATGTGGGTCATCCGTTTTGCGACGAATGCCTGGTGGTGATCCGCAAGCATCCGCATGTGTATGCCGACATCTCGGCGCTGCACTACCGGCCCTGGCAGTTTTACAACATGCTCATCGCCGCGCAGGAATATCACGTCACGCACAAGATGCTGTTCGGCACCGATTCCCGTTCACCAACGCCCACGATTCAATCGACGGGCTGCGCAACGCCAATCGATTTGCCGCTGGCAGCGCGCTGCCGCGCGTATCGAACGAGACAATCGAAGGCATCCTGCATCGCGATTCATTTGCGCTGCTGAATCTGTCTTGACGCAGCGCATTCGCGGAATATCGCCAACGCATTCACAATCCGCGCCATGCACACAGAACAGATTGGCGCGATCATCGACGACGGCCCGGGCGACTGGCAGATCATTCAGCAAGATGCGCGCGGCTTTGGTCGCATCGTGTTGCACGGAAGATGGGCGCCCGACGCCGCAAACGCCGCCGGCCGCGTCGAAGCGCGCGTGGTTGTTCAAGACACCGGCACAGCTGTGGCGCGCGACACCGACTGGCAGCCCGCCGACACGCGCGCCGATGGCAGCTGGTCGCACACCTTCACCCGCGTGCCAGCCGGCGGGCTATACAGGCTGGAAACGCGCTTTCGCGCGCACAACAACCCGGCCGAAGAGTGGTCGTTGCGCGGAGACATGCGGCACTGCCTGGGCGTGGGCGATGTGTGGATCATCGCCGGGCAGAGCAATTCGGCAGGTTACGGTCGCGGCGCGTATCACGACCCGGCCGAGCTGGGCGTGCATCTCTTTCGCAACAACGGGCGCTGGGCGCTGGCCACGCATCCAATGAATGAATCGACCGACACCACGCATAGCGTCAATCGCGAGGGCGCAAATCCATCGCACTCGCCCTACCTGAACTTTGGGCGTGTGCTGAAAAATGCGCTCGGCCATCCGATCGGCCTGGTGCAAACGGCGCTGGGCGGTTCGCCATTGCGCCGCTGGAACCCGGGCGAACAGGGCGAGGCCGACCTGCTTGCCAACATGGTGAAGTGCGCGCAACAAGCCGGCGGCGCAGTCAAGGGCGTGCTCTGGTATCTGGGCGAGACCGATGCCAACGAGCTGACGGCCGGCAGCTATCTCAAACGCTTCCGCGCTGCAGTGCGCGCCTGGCGCGCCGCGTTGCGCAACCCGCGTCTGCCGGTCATCACCGCGCAGCTCAATCGCGCGTTTCCGAATCCGCCGCTGCCCGCCGAAGCCGCAGCCGCGCAACACCGCTCGTGGACGATGCTGCGCGAAGCGCAGCGCCAGGCCGCGCGCGCCATACCGGGCGTGTTTGTCGTGCCCACGCTCGATCTGCCGCTCAGCGATCTGATACACACCAGCCCGGCCGGCAACATTTTGCTGGGCGAACGCATGGCCCGCGCCGCCCTTGGCGGCGTGTATGGCCGCGCCATGGCGCATCAGGCGCCTGATGTCGACACCGCCACCTTGTCGCGCAACGGCGCGGCGATCACCCTGCGTTTCGACAACGTGGAAAGCCGCATAGACACCATCGAACGCGGGGCGCATGGCTTTCGCGTCGAAGATGCGCAAGGCGAAGTGGCCGTCACGTCGGTCGACTATCCCGGCGGCAACGCGCTGCGGCTGAACCTGGCGCGCGCAGTGCGCGGGCGCGCGCGGGTGCACGGCGCGTATGGGTGCCATCCAGCCACAACTCCGGTGGACATGGATCGCGTGCTGCCGATGCTTGGGTTTTACGGACTGCGCGTGGGCGGCTAGCACGCATCACGCCTGTGGCATGGCGCACTTATGCCGTCGCGCCGAGCGCCCGTTCATGCAAAAACGCCAGCACGTGGGCCATATCATGGCGGCATTGCGGTGTCAGGCCCTCGCCCAGCTCGAAATTGCGCCCGGGCACGCTAAGCAGCCTTGCGCGCGGCGCAGCGTCATACAGCGTTCGGCTCAGGGTGAGCACCGTGCGCGGATCGCAAAGATGCCCGTCGGCCGGCGCGCGGGCCAAATCTTGCGCGTCCACCGGCTCCAGGTGAAACGGCGCGCCGCTTTTGTAAACCGACGGCAGCGCGGCATCGACAAAGTAGACGTCATGCGCATGGCTGACGCGCTCGGCCAGATCGGGCGTCAATTGCGTGACGGCCAGCGCCGTCACATGCGGCATCCGCCAGTGCCCTACCGTCTCGGCGATCTGCGGGCCGACGCCATCGTCGCCGTGCAGCGTGCTGCCAAAGCCGATGACCAGCATCGGCGGTCGCGCCGCCGGCGCGGCGCGATCAGTCACGCCGCACCTGATCCAGCACCGCGCCGCGCGCGTCATATAACGTGAGGTTGAACGGCATCTTTCCAACCGCGTGCGTGGAACAGCTGAGGCACGGGTCGTAGGCGCGAATGCCGGCTTCAACCCGGTTGAGCATGCCTTCGGGGATGCGCGCATCTTTGACGCCGTGAATCCACTCTTGCGCAATCTGCTTCACCGTGCGGTTCATGGCGATGTTGTTCTGGCCGGTGGCAATGATCATGTTCACTCTTTTGATCATGCCATTGGCGTCGACGTGATAGTGGTGAAAGAGCGTGCCGCGCGGCGCCTCGCTCACGCCCACGCCTTCGAGCTTGTTGATGCCGCCGCTGGCGCGCACCCGGGTGGATGTGATCTCCGGGTCGTCCAGCAGAAGGTCTATGCGCTCAAGGGCGGCCAAAATCTCCACCAGCCGGGCGTAGTGATACATGAACGATGACACCACCACGCGCTTGCCAGGCCTGGCGCCGCGCTGACGGAACTCCTCAAGCTCAAGATCCGCATGAGGCGTGCCAATGCGCGCGCACACATTCAGACGCGCCAGCGGTCCGACGCGATAGGCGCCGTCGGGATAGCCGCGCGGCTTGTAATAGGGCGATTTCAGATACGACCACGGCTCAACCGCTTCGCCAATAATCTCTTCGAAGCGGCGCGGGTCAAAGTCGTCAACCAGCACATTTCCGTCGCTGTCGATGATGCGCAGATCGCCGTTGTAGTGCTCCCACAAACCAGTGCCGCGCCCGACCAGCCCCATGAACAGCGTGGCAAAGTTGCCAAAGTGCTTGACCTCGGCGTCGTTCTTGTCCAGATAGCCCTTGAAATAGCGCAGCGCGATATCGATAGTGCTGCGCGCCTCGGGCAGCCAGGCGCGCAGCTGCGCGCGGCCGGCTTCGGACAACGGCTCGCGCACGCCGCCGGGCACCGCCCAGGCCGGATGGATTTTTTTGCCGCCCAGCACCTCGATCACTTCCTGGCCGAATTGGCGCAACCGGATGCCCGCGCGTGCCAGCTCAGGCTGCTGCGCGATCAGGCCAAACACGTTGCGCTGCGCCGGATCGCTGTCATAGCCCAGCAGCAGATCGGGCGAGCTGAGATGAAAGAAGCTCAGCGCGTGCGACTGCACAATCTGGCCCAGATTCATCATGCGGCGCAGCTTGTCGGCAGCGGTCGGGATCTCAACGGCAAAGATGTCATCGCCTGTTTTGGCCGACGCCAGCAAATGGCTGATGGGGCAGATGCCGCAGATGCGCGCAGTGATGCCGGCCATTTCGCCCAGCGGTCGGCCCTCGCAAAACTTCTCAAAGCCGCGAAATTCGACCACATGAAAGCGCGCGTCGTCCACTTCGCCCGCGTCGTTGAGGTAGATCGATATCTTGGCGTGGCCTTCAATGCGTGTAACGGGGTCGATCACAATTCGTGTAGTCATAAGGGTTCTAGCCAAACTTCAGCATTGCCTTGCCAATCATTTCGGGCGGCGTGCCGTCGACAACCGCCTGCAGCACCGCCCGAATGCGCTTGGCGGGCGGCGGACAACCCGGGATATACATCTCCACCGGAACGACGGCGTGAATCGGAACCACGCGCTCGACCAGCGGCGGCACAATGCCGTCTTCGTGCGGGATTTGCGGCCGCAAAAGCTGCGCATCGCGGTAGGCGCGGTCCAGCACCACTTCGGCGCCATCGCGCGGATTGCGCATGGCAGTGACGTTGCCGGTCACCGCGCAATCGCCAAACGACACCAGTACGCGACTATTCGCGCGGATGGTTTTGATCAACTCGACGTGGTCTTCATTGGCGATCGCACCTTCGACCAGCGTTACATCGACATCCGTCGGAAAGGTTTTGACATCGACAATCGGGCAATAGACCATGTCAATTGCCGCGGCCAGATCAAACAGCCATTCGTCAAGATCCAAAAAGGACATGTGGCAGCCCGAGCAACCACCCATCCACACCGTCGCCATTCTGATTTTTTTCATGTCACTCGCTCCGCGCTTGGCCGGAAGACGCCGGGACCCATTCGCGCCGTTCGCGCGCGTTCTTCAGAAAGTTAAGCTTGTCGCTGGTGCGCGTCATCTCAGCCACTGTTGCGCCTTGCTTGAATATGGCGCCGGTCGGGCAAGCCATCACGCACTTGCCGCAGGCGGTGCACGACGCCGATTCGCCCCACGGCGTGTTCAGATCGGTCACCACGCGCGCTTTTACGCCGCGGCCGAGCACATCCCAAACGTGCGCGCCTTCAATCTCATCGCACACGCGCACGCAGCGCGTGCACAGGATGCAGCGGTTGTGGTCAATGCCAAATCGCTCGTGCGACAAATCGACGCTTTGTTCGGGAAATGCATAGTCGTAGCGCACATGATCCATGCCGGCGGCGATGCCGGCGTCCTGCAGCTCGCAGTTGCCGTTCGCCACGCACACGGCGCAGATATGATTGCGCTCGGCGAAGAGCAGCTCCACGATCTGTCGGCGGAAGCCGCGCAGCCGCTCGGTGTCGGTGCGCACCTCCATGCCTTCGCTGACGCGCGTGCTGCATGCGGGCAGCAGCTTGTTGGATCCTGCGAGTTCGACCAGGCACATGCGGCATGCGCCGACATCACTAAGCCCGTCGAGATGGCACAGCGTGGGAATGCGAACGCCCGCTTCGCGCGCCGCGGAGAGAATGCTTTCATCATCCCGCGCGCTGACCGGTTTGCCGTCGATAGTCATTGTGACGACTGTCATGACGCCCCCTTGATTTTCCTGTCGTACTCCGGGCGGAAGTAACGCATCGTGCTGACAACCGGGTTGGGCGCCGACTGGCCCAGCCCGCACAACGAACACTGTTTGACCATGTCACACAACCCGCTTAGCAAGTCCAAATCGCGCGATGTGGCCGCGCCGCGCTGAATCTTGGTCAGCAACCCATGCATTTGGGCGGTGCCGGCGCGGCACGGCACGCACTTGCCGCACGATTCATCCATGCAAAACTCCATGAAGAAGCGCGCGATCTCGACCATGTCGGTGCTGTCGTCCATCACGATCATGCCGCCGCTGCCCATGATCGAACCGACCTTGGCCAGCGATTCGTAGTCGACGGGCATGTCCAGATGTTCGGCCGCGATGCAGCCGCCGGACGGCCCGCCGGTTTGCACCGCTTTGAAGCTGCGGCCATCCGGCACGCCGCCGCCGATGTCAAACACCACTTCGCGCAGCGAAATGCCCATGGGCACTTCGATCAGGCCACTGTTCTGCACCTGGCCGGTCAGCGCGAAAACCTTGGTGCCTCGGCTCTTCTCGGTGCCGATGCCGGAGAACCATGCCGCGCCGTTAGCCACGATTGGCGCGATATTGGCCAGCGTCTCGACGTTGTTGATCAGCGTCGGGCATCCCCACAGGCCGGATTCGGCCGGATAGGGCGGGCGCGGGCGAGGCACGCCGCGTCCGCCTTCGATAGACGCGATCAGCGCGGTCTCTTCTCCGCAGACAAACGCGCCGGCGCCCAGGCGAATTTCCACGTCGAAGTTGAAATTCGTCCCGGCGATGCCATTGCCGAGCAAGCCGGCGCGCTGCGCATGGCGAATTGCCGTGCGCAGACGCTTGACCGCAAGCGGATATTCCGCCCGCACATAGAAATAGCCTTGACTGGCGCCAACGGCGTAGGCGGCGATGATCAAGCCTTCCAGCACGCGGTGCGGGTCGCCTTCCATGACGCTGCGATCCATAAAGGCGCCGGGATCGCCTTCATCGCCATTGCAGATGACAAACTTGCGCGCGCTCATGCCTTGCGGCACACGCAACGGATAGCGGCCGGGATCGGCTTTTGCCACCGTGGCCCATTTCAGGCCGGTGGGAAAGCCCGCGCCGCCGCGTCCGCGCAAGCCGCTGCGCGTGATTTCGTCGATCACCATCTGCGGGGTCATTTCGCCCACGGCTTTGAGCATGGCGCTGTATCCGCCGCGCGCGATGTAGTCTTCGATTTTTTCCGGATCGACTTCGCCGCAGTTCTGCAGCACGATTTTGTGCTGGCGCGTGAAGAACGGCGTATCTGTGGGAAGGCGCAGTCGCTCAACCGGCGCGCCGCTGGCCACGCTCGCGGCAATATCCGGCACATCCTGCGGTGTCACGCGCTGATACTGCGTACCCTGATCCGACGCGGCCGGACTGGCTTCGTTTGCCGCAACTGCGCCGGACACTTTGACGAGCGGGCCAAGCGCGCACAGCCCCGGGCAGCCCACCGATTTGACATGGCAACTGCGCTGCAAGCCATGCTTGACCAGCTCTTTCTTTAGATCCGTAACGATTTGCTCGCTCTGCAACGCTGCGCATGCGGTGCCGGTGCAGACATGAACATGATGCTCATAGCGCGCCTGCGCCTGCTGCTCGGTTTCGGCCGCGTGGGTAAGTTCTTCGCGGTTCATGCATCCACCGCCTTCTCGGCCTGCGCCACGCTATTGAGGCTGTGACGCACGTCGTCGACAAGCGTTTCGGCTGCCGCGCTGCCGCGAATGGCGCCATCCATCGAATAAACTGGCGCGGCCGCGCACGATCCGAAACAGCGCGCCTGCAACAGAGAGAGCGTGTTGTCAGCGGTCGTGCCGCCCGGCTTGATGTGCCATTCGCGCTCAACGGCCGCCAGCAACCGCTGCGCGCCTTTGATGTAACAGGCTGTGCCTGTGCAGACGACGCAGGTGTGCGCGCCCTGCGGCTTGAGCGTGAAGTGGTTGTAAAAAGTTGTGACGCCGTAGACCTTGCTGGGGGGCAGCCGCAGCGCGCGCGCCACGTGACGCAGCGTAAAGTCGTCGAGAAAGCCAAATGCTTCTTGCGCGGTATGCAATGCTTCGATGAGGGCGTGCGCTTGATACCCATGCTTGCGCATGGCGGCTTCGAGCAACTTGTAACGCTTGTCGGTGGCGAGCGGATCCGGGACAGATGCGGAGGTTGAAACGGGGATCGTGGCCATGGTGAAACGCTGTGAGCGTATCCATGACCAGGCGGTGCGACTTCGACCGCAAGCTTGGCTGCAACCTGGCCAGGTGACCAGTCATGGTCGAGTTATGTGAATCGCAGAGGCTCTGCACGCGCGATTACCGCCTGACCAAGCGCCAGTCCGCCATCGTTCGGAGGTACTTTTGCGTGCCACAGCACTTCAAAGCGCGCCGCCTCAAGCCGCTCAACCGCAAGCGCCAGCAGCGTGACGTTTTGAAACACACCGCCGCTTAGCGCAACTGTGTTGACCGCCGTTCGCGCACGCTCACGCTCGCACACTTGCGCGATCATGGCTGCAACTGCGCGATGCGCACGCGTGGCAATGGTCGCCACTGGCGTTTCTCTGGCCAAATCCGCGACGATTGCGCGCAGCATCGGCGCGGGGTCGATATCGGCGCCGGAAACAGCAAAAGCATATGCGCCATCCGCGGCGGCATCGCACAGCGATTCCATTTCGATGGCCGCCTGCGCCTCATAGGTCACGGTCTGCCGCACACCGATCAAGGCGGCAACCGCGTCAAACAGGCGGCCCATGCTGCTCGTCGGCACGCAGTTGATGTTGCGCGCCAGCTGTTGGGCCAGCACACGGCGTTCAGCAGGCGGACAGTCGCGCACGCATGGCAGATCGTCGGACCAGGCGATGCCCGCCGCGCGCAGATGCGCCAGCGCCGCGCGATAGGGCCGCTTCACCGCGGCGTCGCCGCCGGGCAGCGGCACATAAGCCAGATGCGCCACACGCTCAAACCCGGCGCAATTGGCCAGCATCACTTCGCCGCCCCAAATTGCGCCATCGGCGCCATAACCCGTGCCATCAAAACTGATGCCGATGACGTTTTCGCCGGCCGGGCGGCCATGCTCGGCCAAACAGGCGACGATATGCGCATGATGATGCTGCACTTTCACCAGCGGCACACCGCGCTGCCGCGCATAGCGCGCGGCCCATTGCGACGAGAGATAGCCCGGATGCGCATCGCACGCGATCAGCGCGGGCGTGGCGTGAAAAAGTCCGACAAAGTGTTCAACCGCGCGTTCGAAAGCGTGCTGCGTTTCGAGCGTTTCCATGTCGCCAATATGCTGGCTCATAAACGCATAGCCGTCGCGCGTCAGACAAAACGTCGCCTTTAGTTCGCCGCCCACGGCCAAAACCGGCGGGTGCGCGCCCGCAAGCTTGATTGGAAATGGCGCATAGCCGCGCGACCGGCGCACTGGCAGTTCGTGGTCGCGAAACACGCGCACGACCGAATCGTCACACCAAACATGAATATCGCGGTCGTGCATCAAAAAGCCGTCACACAGCACGGCCAGCGTGCGCCGCGCATCGTCGTTGGCGGTGCAGATGGGTTCGTCGCTGCGGTTGCCGCTGGTCATTACCAGCGGCGTGTCGAGGCCGTCAAGCAGAAGATAGTGCAACGGCGTGTAGGGCAGCATCAGCCCCACATACCGGTTGCCTGGCGCGACCGCCGCGGCGAGGTTGCTTTCTTGGCTGCGCACCAGCACGATCGGGCGTTCACGGCTGATGAGCAGATGCGATTCTTGCGCATCGATGCGAGCGATGCGGCGCGCGGCATCATGATCGCGCACCATGAGGGCGAATGGTTTGTCAACCCGGCCTTTGCGTTCACGCAACAGGCGCACGGCATCGGGATTTGTGGCATCGCAGGCCAAGTGAAAACCACCGATGCCTTTCACTGCGAGAATTTGACCGGCACGCAGCAGCGTTTGCGCAGCGGCCAGGGCGGCGCTATGTGACTCCAAGAGTCGCCCCGCCTCCCGGGGTGGGGGATCCACTACGAAGGGCGCCGCCTCAAACCACACACGCGGCCCGCACAGCGCGCACGCATTCGGCTGCGCGTGAAAGCGCCGGTCGCCGGGATCGCCGTACTCGCGCGCGCAATCGGCACACAGCGAAAACGCGGCCATCGTCGTCAGCCGCCGGTCATACGGCACGTCTTTGGTGATCGTGAAGCGCGGGCCGCAGTTGGTGCAATTGATAAACGGATAGCGATAGCGCCGGTTGGCCGGATCAAACAGCTCGCGCACGCAATCGTCACAGATGCAGATATCCGGCGAGATGGGCGTGCCTGCCGCCGCCTGCGCCTCACTCTCGACGATGACAAAGGCAACATCGCCGCGCGGCGCAAGCGCAGTCACATCGACGGCGTCGATCATCGCCAACGTCGGCGGCTGCGCGCGCAAGGCGGCCTCAAATGTGCTCAATGCCGCGCGCGGCCCTTCGACTTCTATAAACACTCCGGCGCTGGTGTTGCCCACATGTCCCACCAAGCCATGCCGCCTGGCAAGCGCGTACACAAATGGCCGAAAGCCGACGCCTTGCACCACGCCACGCACAAACAGATGCCATCGCTCGAGAGTCATCGACATGAACTATAGACGCTCGTCGACTTGCACCACACGCATGGTAGCCTTTGCGCGTGTCAATCCCGCGCCATGTCTGGCTGATCCGTCATGGCCAAACCGACTGGAACCTGACGCGGCGCTATTTGAGCGACAGCGACCGTCCCCTCACGGCTTTTGGCCGGCGCCAGGCCGCTGCGCTGGGCCGTTTCTTCGCCGCGCGCAAGATCGACGTCATCGTGCACAGCGGCCTGGCGCGCACGCGCGACACCGCGCTGGCGCTGCGCGGCGCGCGGCCGCTCGATCTCATCGCCGATGCGCGCTGGCGTGAAGCGTCGCACGGGCAATGGGAAGGGCTGACGTATCGCGAGGTCGCCGCGCGCCTGCCAGACAACGCCCGCGCACGCTTTGCCGATCCGGTGCACACAGCGCCGGCGGACGGTGAATCCCTAGCGCAGTTGCAAAGGCGCGTGGCCACGGCGTATGCCGATTTGGGCGCGCGTTTTCCAGGCGCTCGCATCGCTGTGATCACGCATGGCGGCGCAATTCAGGCGCTGCTCTGCACGCTGCTGAATACGCCATTGCATGAGCACTGGCGCTGGCGCATCGATCTTGGCAGTGCCAGCGGTTTCGACTGCTATCCATCCACAACAATTCTGCGCGCGATCAACATCGTGCCGTCGCTGAACACCGGTCCCATCCAACGCGACCCAACCGGTTGATACCCGACACGCGCTGCGCCCGACACAGCTCCAACCCATCGACATCGCGAGTAGACTTTATCGCGAGTAGACTTTCGCCGTTCATGCTCACCTCTTTCTTTGAAGCCCTCCGCTTTCTCACGGTGATCCCCGCGCCATTTGGCGCGCCGGTAAGCGCGGAGGCGTTTGACCGCAACATCGCGCGCGCGATGGCCTGGTTTCCGATTGTGGGGCTTTTGATCGGCGCAATCGGCGCGGCGGCCGGCTGGCTTGGCGAGATTTTCTGGGGCGGCGTCAACGGCTCGCCGCTGCCACGCGCGGTGCTGGCCCTCGTGGTAATGGGCATCGTGACCTCCGGGTTGCATCTCGACGGCTTGTCGGACACTTTTGACGCAGTCATGAGCTGGCGGTCGCGCGAACGCAAGCTCGAAATCATGAAAGACAGCCGCATCGGCGCGATGGGCGCGCTGGCGCTGATCGCGGTGCTGCTGCTCAAAGCCGCTTTTCTGGCCACGCCCACTTGGCTGCCCGCTCTGCTAATCGCGGCGGCGCTTGGACGCTGGGTCGATCTCTACGCCATTTTCTTCTTTCCATCGGCATCGGAGGGAGGGCTCGGCCGCTCCTTTAAAGACCACACGCGCATGCGCGATTTCGTGCTGGCCACCGTGCTCATGGTCGCGATCGGGGCAGGCGTCGGCTATTGGCAGGCGGGAACGGCGGGCGTGGCCCGCAGCGCCATCGCGCTGAGCCTGGCGCTGGCCGTCACCCATGGGCTGTGCGCGCGCTGGACGCGGTCGCTGGGCGGGCTGACTGGAGACATTTTTGGCGCAGTGTCGGAAATCGGTGAAGTTGTGGCGCTGGCGGCGCTGACCGCGCTTACGATTTGACGCTGCGCAGCACGCCCGGCCCGGTGGGGCCTGGGCTGCCGCCGGCGGGCTCAATCGTCACGCCAAAGCGCACATAGTCCCGCATGCGACGGGGTGCCGACACAAGCACTTTCGCTGTGCCCTTGCTGCCGCAATTGAAAAGCGCGCCGGTGTCGCGCTTGCCGGCGCTGTCCACCAGCCAGAGTTGGTATGTTTTGTCTGCGTCCAGCGCGGACAAATCGCCGACAACCAGCACCGCTTCCTGGTTGTCCGGTTGAAACCGCAGATCCGCCCAGGCATCCGGCGCCTGCGGCGTGCCGTTGAGCTTGACCGCCTCGGTGCTTTCAACAACCAGGCGGTCGAGAGTGTCAACAGCCGGGGCAACCGGCGCCGGGCGCGAAGCCAGATACGCATAGCCGGCCAACGCCGCCACAGCCAGCAGCGCGGACAGCATCAGGGCTGGATGTCCAAAAACTGAGCGCAGCCTCTGTTGCCATGTGGGTTCGGCCGCAATGGCAGGCTCATCCTGCGCGGCCAAGGCCGGGATGCCGGCAGCGACCTGCTGCATCAGCGCCTGTTTCAGCAGCGGTGGTGGCGCCTTTTGGGGCACGGCGGTGGCCAGGCTCAGCACCGCCTTGAACAAGGACTCATATCGCTCGCGACAATTCGGGCAAACATCGATATGCGCGAGAACCTGATCGCGCATGACTTGATCGTCAAGCGCCTCCAAGGCCAACTCAGGCAACAATTCGGCAACTTCGCCGCACGTCAGCGTATTCATCGCTCTTTAAATCTATAACGGCGCGCCACGCTCTTCCAGATGCATGCGCGCCACAGTTCATACTTTAGTCCCGCACGACAACCACGCGAAGCTTTTCCATGGCCAATCGCAATCGCGTCTTGACCGTGCCGAGCGGCGAATTCAGATGCGCCGCAATCTCGCTCTGGCTGAGGCCATGGTAATAGGCCAGCACAATGACCGCACGCTGCTCCGGCGGCAGGCTGCTCAACACATGCTGCATGTCTCGCCACCTGGCCTGCTGTTCGCCGTCAACATCGCGCAATTCGGGAAAATGCTCGTCGTCGATCGAGATCTGGTCGTTTAGGCGATGCTTGTCACGCCGCAACTGATCGATCGACCGGTGACGCGCGATCATCAGCACCCAGGCGCAAAAACGGTTGTCGTCAAACTGATAGCGCTCCGGGTGCGTCCAGATTTTTATGAAGACATCCTGGGTGGCTTCTTGTGCCGCATGCTCATTGCGCAGGATTGCCATGCACAAGGAATACACGCGCGTGCTATAGCGGTCGTATAGCTCGGAGAGCGCGGCACTGTCGCGTTGCCGGATGCGCGTCATCAGCGCGAGATCGGTGCTCTCCATACTGTACGGTTCAAAGTGCACATGACCGCAAATTGAGCAGCGATGTTACTTTACAGCAGGACGCCTGTCCGCTTAATCTTGGGGCAGGCTTAGAGCCCGCTCCCTGCGCTGCTAAGCCCCCGCCACAACTTCCTCGACAACATCCAGGCCTTCGTGCAGCTGATCTTCCGTGATTGTGAGAGGAAACAAAAAGCGCACGCCGTTCGAATACAGGCCGCAGCGAATCATCAACACGCCGTTGCGCGAGATCTGCTGCACCATGTTGTAAGTGCGGGCCATGTCAAGCGGCGTCCGGCTGGCGCGGTCGTCGACAAACTCCATGGCCAGCATCGCGCCCAGCCCGCGCACATCGCCGATGATGGCGTGTTTGTCCTGCATCACCTTCATGCGATCGCAGGCGATGCCGCCCAGATGCGTCGCGCGCCCGCACAGATCATCACGCTCAATTAGCTCAATCGCCTTGAGCGCCGCCGCGCACGCCAGCGGATTGCCGCTGTAGGTGCCGCCCAGCCCGCCCACATGAACTTTGTCCATCAGATCCGCCCGCCCGACGGTGGCGGCGATGGGCATGCCGGCGCCCATCGATTTGGCCATGGTCACCATGTCCGGCTCCACGCCAAAGTGCTCGATCGAGAACATCTTGCCGGTGCGCGCCATGCCAGCCTGCACTTCATCGACGATCAGCACAATGCCGTATTTTGAGCATGTGTCGCGCAAGCGCCGCATAAATTCGCGCGGCACTGGAATAAACCCGCCCTCTCCTTGCACCGGCTCAATAATCACCGCAGCCACATGCTCGGGCATCACATGCGCAACCAGCGCGCGCTCAAACGCTTCCCAGGCCAGCTCGACTTTCTGCTCGTCGCTCAGGTTTGCGCCGATGGCCATGCGATAGAGATATGGAAATTGGGCGCGATAAATCTCCGGCACAAACGGGCCAAACCCTTTCTTGAAGAGCGCATATTTGCTGGTGAGCGATTGCGTCAGCAGCGTGCGCCCGTGATACGCGCCCTCGAACGCGATCACCGCGCCGCGCCCGGTGGCCGCGCGCGCGATCTGAATGGCCTGCTCCACCGCTTCGGCGCCGGTGTTGGTGATCATCGCCTTCTTGGCCCCGGAAATCGGCACGATGCTGTTCAGCTTCTCGGCCAGCTGCACATGTGGCTCGGACGTGCCGATCAGCGCGCAAATGTGAATGAGCTCTTCAGCTTGAGCCTTGATCGCATCGACCACTTCACGCGGCGTGTGCCCGACATTGAGCACGCCGATGCCACCGGCGAAATCGAGCAGCGTATTGCCGTCGACATCCTCGACCAGCGCGCCATGCGCCCGCCGCACCGCAATATTGGTCGATTTGCCATACCCCGCCGGCATGCTGGCTTCGCGCCGGGCGATCAGCGCCTGGCTTTTGGGTCCGGGCAGCTCAGTCTTCAGTTGGATGAACTTGCGAGTGGGGCTCATATGCCGCCAAGCTTACCTGACTTGGCGCCTTCGGCCGCGCGTGGCGCAAGCCAATACATTCGGCAATATCGCGTCCCGCGCGTCGTAGCGGCCAGTTCAGGCATGATTCTCTCGCATGGTTCAGGACGCTCTCAGCATCAACCATTCAAATAGGGAATTGAAGCGACCATTTTGCACAGCGCCGCACGTGTGCCGGTGCCGTTGCACAAAGTCTGAAAAATGTCATTGGGTTGGGAGAAGATAAAACTGTGTTGAAGTTTCCAAGCGTCACTATCAGCGGCCTGATCACCGCGCCGCGCGAGCGATTGTTCGCCATCTTGAGCGATGTCACCCGTCATCCGGAGCTGGCCGGCAGCGGCGAAGTGCAACGGGTGGAATGGCTCTCGCCGGCGCCGCATGGCGTGGGCTCGGCTTTTGGCTCGCAACAGCAGGTTGGCGCATTTCGCTACCCCACACGCTCCTACGTGCAGGAGTATGACGCGCCAAAGCGCATGGTCTGGCTATCGGGCCCGGGCGCGAAGAAACCGCCCTTTGGGCAACTGTGGGGGTTTGAGCTGGAAGAGCTGGATGCGCGCACAACCTGGGTCTCGCACATGATGCGCGTGCCCATGTATCCGGTTTTGGATATCCCGCCCTTTTCGTGGCTGGCCGATCTTGGCCTCCAGCACGAGGTGCGCAATATGAAACCCACGCTGCGCCATCTGGCACGCATGGCGGATGCCCAATTGCTGGGTGATATCCGTGTGGTGATGGATTGGCGCACCACCGCTGCACCCTGCACCAAAGCCAGTAGCACTCAAACTGACAGCACTCTGCGCGCGGTGTGAGGCCACATCTGGCTCACACCGTAGCTGAGCCGTAGCCTTGGCCTGCGCGTCCGAAGTCGGAGTTGGGGCGATGAAGACGGCCATTGCTCCACGCGTCCAAAGCGTTACTGCTCCCGCGCCCAGGCGAGCCGACGCTCGATTTCGCGCGCTTCCATCTCGCTGAACCGGGGCGCCCCGAATTGTTCCAGCGCAAAGCTGGCGCTCACCGCCGCTCGCAGCGCCGCTTCGTGCGGCTCCAACCCGCGCGCCAGGCTGACCGTAAAGCCGCCGCAATAGGCATTGCCGGCGCCAGTGACATCGATCAATGCGCGCGGCGGCACCGCCCGGATGCGCCAGGTTTCACCCGAACTAGAGCGCACCAGCGAGCCGCGCGCGCCCATTCGGATGGCCACCAATGGCGCGCCGGCATCGATCAATGCGTTTGCCATGTCAGCGGGCGCGCCGCATCCTGTCAGCGCGCGCGCCTGATCGATATCCGGCGAGAACAGACTCAATAAAGGCAGCGCGCTCGCATAGTCCCCCATGCTTGCACCTGCGTGCTCGGGCGGCGGTTCAAAGACCAGCAGCATCTGCGGCGCGCGTTCGCGCAGCCCGGCCACAATGCGCGCGAAACGCTCAACCGATCCGTTCGTCATCATATGCATGGCTTTCGCTTGAAAATAGTGTTCAGGCAGATCCGCCACTTCCGGGGCCAGCTTGATAAACGCGTTCAGATCGGTGCGAAAGATTTCATGCCGCCGGTCGTCTTGTTCGAGGATCTGCCACGCGCGCGTGGTGGCGCCGGGGCGCAGCTTCAAACCGCTGATATCGGCATCCATCTGAGCAAGCTGGCTGCGCAGCTCCGGCCCAAAATCGTCTCCCACCCAGCCGACGATGCCATGCACCCCGCCCCACACGCGCATGCCGGCCAGTGCGTGCGCGCCTGAGCCGCCCAGCGTGCCCATCAGCGCGCGGCCGTCCCACAGAACAATGTCGTCGACGATGATGTTTGAAAACGTGACGCATTCAGGCGCATGTGTCATCCGGCCATCACCTTGACATGCACGCGGCGCTTGCGCGGGCCGTCGAATTCCCAAAAGAAAATGCCTTGCGACTCGCCGATGACCGCTCTGCCCTCGTGGACGATCAGCGTGAGCTGAATGCCGGTCAGGCTTGATTTTATGTGGCCGGCCGCATCGCCAGGCGTGTCAAAAATGTGCTTGAAGTTTGTGCGCGTGGGCACCAGCCGGTCGATCTCATCTTGCAAATCGGCCGCGGTGTCTTTGTCCAGATACGAATTGATCGTCAACGCCGCGGTGGTGTGCGGGCAGAACAACACGCACACGCCCTCTTGCACGCCGCTCACGGCAATCGCCTCCTGCACGGCGGCGGTGATCAGGCAAAGTTCCTGGCGCGCATTGGTTTGAACGGGAAGGGTCGTGAACATTGCCCGACAACGATACACGAGCCAGCGGAGGCACTTCACAGGGCGCGCTGCTCGCCCACGCCGCGGCTAAATTGCCTCGCCCACATGCTTCAGCGCAACGCGTCCCTCGCGCTCAAATCCGCGATAGCCGCTCTCGCGCCCCCACACGATGGCGGCCAGCGCGTAGCAGGCGCGGGCGACCGTCCGCTGCTCGGCATCGACCGGCCTGCGCACTGTCGCGTAGCCTGCGTCAAAGGCTTCTTCCAGATCCGGCCGGCCGATCCACTCCCATTGCGGATGACGGCTGACATCGGCCGCGCGCACATCCCAATAGGCAAATTCAAAATCGATCACGCCCGACCAATCGCCCGCATCGGTGACGAGCCAGTTGGCCGGGCAATAATCGCGGTGGCAGGCTGTCGGCCGCTCACCGGCAAATGCGGGAATCCATTCGCGCACGCGGCGCACAATCGCCAGTTCGTCGGCATCCAGACAGTTCATGCGCGCGCCGCGCTCCAGCCAGCCGTCGAACTCGGCCGACACATAGGCGCATGCATCGTTCATCGGCACGCCGCTGCAAACACCATCGCGCCGGCATGGGCCAAAGGCTTCGCCGTTGATCGCATGCAGCCGCGCCAATGCTGCGCCGGCCGCGCGCCAGACGGCGCATTCGCGCTCAGGGGACAGCATCTGATCTTCCAAAACGCGCCCGGGCAGCGCGCTCACAATCAACGCCAGCGGCGCTTCATCGCGCACCGCGATCAAGCGCGGCGCATGCGCGCCAAACACATGCACCCACTGTTCATAGCCATGCGCCTCGCTGGCCCAATGCGCCGGGTCGTGATGAGTTTTGACGCAATATTCGCCCGTCGCCGCGCGCAAACGGCGCACGCCGGCGCGCAAACCAGGATGCGCGCGGGTGTGATCGGCGATCACATCAACCGCGCCGAGCACGCCCTCGCACCAGCGTAACACCGGGTCACGTTCGTTCAACATGCTTGTGGGCGGCGCTCAGCCCAGCACCCGCGCGCGCCAGGCGTCGTCTTGTGCCACCAGGCAATACACCGCAAGCGTTTTGGCCAAGTCCACAAGATCGCTCACGTGAATGCGCGGGCGCTGAGCAAAGTGCGCATACGCGCCCGGGCAGCCGACCAATGCCACATTGGGCGTGGACAGAATGGCCGAAGCATCATCGCTGCGGCCGACATAGTTGCCGTTCTCGATCAGGCGCACGCCCTGGCTGCTCAGATAGCGGCTCAAATCGCGCTGAAAATCCAGCAGCGGCGGCGGGGTCACCCCGCCGCGTGCGAGGCTGGCGAACGCGGCAAAACACGCGCCTGTGCCAAAACGATCGGCGCGCAAGCCGCCGTCCGCGTCTTGTCCAACATCGTGCGTGTCGGTAACGGTGATCAGCTCGGGCAGGCTCTCGCGCGGCGCGCGATGCAACAATCGGGCGCTGCCGCGCGCAAACGCCTGCGGGCCGGGCGCAACCGGGCCCTCCTCTTCATCGTTTAGCACGAACAACACATTGACATCGCAGCTCGAAAGCGCCATGGCGGCCAGCGTCAGCGCGGCCGCGCCCGCCGCATCGTCGATGCAGCCATGAATCATGCCGGTAGCGCGGTCCCATTCAGCTTCGCTCGAATACACCACGCGCGTGGCCGGTGGCAGATCGCGCGCAGGCGTGTCAAAGCAGTGCGCGCCGTTGCGGGTGACCAGCCAGCCGCGCGCAATTGTGGTCAACGCTTGCGATTCCGGGTCAAGCGCCATCGCCTGCGCCGCGCGCCGGCCGTCGCTTTGCTTGGCTTCGCAGAACGGCGTCAGGGCATAACCCTCGGCGCTCAACGCGCCGGTCAGAAAGCTGATGGTGTCGATATGCGCAAAACACCAGATTGGCTTGCGGTCCGATTTGCCGAGCGACAGCGCCACCGCGCCGCTGCCATGCAAGTTGTGCAGGTAGCGCAGGCTGGCTGCGCAGACGCCCTCGCGTTGCGCTTCGCCAAGCAAGCCTTCGATCACGCGGCCGCGCGTGTGGCGGGCCAATAGCGTGGGCGCGCGCGTGTCGGAAATCCGCTTGAACAGGGCGAACGCACGTTCCGGGGTGATGAGCGCGTGCGCGCGCTCGATCACGCCGGGATAACGCGCGATGATCTGCGCAATGGCTTCGATGCGATCAATGGGCATGCGGTCATCGTAGCCGCAACCGGGCGAATTGCAACGTCACATCCCGGTGGCCAGCAACGTGATGCGCAACGACGCGCCGGCGCGATCGTCGACCTGCGCGCCATACAGCACCCGGCTATCAGGGCGCGCAACTGCGCGAATAATCCCCGCCACTTCATTGATCTCAAACAACGACAAACCCGGCCCGGCCGTGATATTGAACACAATGTCGCGCGCGCCATCGAGCGTGGCGTTCAGCCACCGCGAGGTGATGGCGCGTTCGGCAGCCGCCCGCGCGCGATCTTGGCCCGTCGCCGCGCCCAGCGCCAGCAGCGTCTTGCCGCCGCCGTCAAAGATCGCGCGGATATCGGCCACATCCAGATTGATGACACCCGGCGTTGTGACCAGCGCGCACACATCCTCGATGCAGCGCAACAACACGCCGTCAACCGCGCGATGGATCTGATGCAGCGATGCGGTCGCCGACGTCAGCGCTAGCAGCCGGTCGCCTGGCACTGCAACCACTGCGTCGCAGCGCGTCTCCAATGCTGACAATCCATCGCGGGCGCGTTGCGCCGGCCCGGCCCCTTCGATGGCGCAGGGCAGCATGGCCACGCCGATCACGGTCGCGCCCAGCGTGCGTCCGACCTGAGCAAGAACCGGTGCCGCGCCGGTGCCGGTGCTGCCGCCCAAACCGCACACCACAAAGATCATCTGGCTGCCCATCAACGGAAATGCCAGGTCATCGGCGCGCGCTTCAGCCGCGCTGGCGGCGGTGGCGACCGTAAGCGCCAGCGCATCGCGCAGCACATCCAACCCAAGGCTCACTTGCAACGGCGCGTGCGACCGTTCCAGATCCCGCGCGGCGGCGTTGACCGCGACAAAGCGCACGCCGCTCATGCCGTTTTCGATCATCCGGTCGATCACCGCCGCCCCGCCATCCCCGACGCCGACGACGGTGATTCGCGAACGGTTTGTCGAGGCAGAGTGAGTGGTCATGGGCGAGCGGAATGTTAATCCACGACTACAACCTCAGGCAGCGGTGGCCGTGGTCGTAGCC
>JANMNW010000121.1:0-2005 GCA_031368515.1 Chloroflexota bacterium | reverse complement strand
AATCGCATCAGTATGCGTTCAGCACGCGTGGCGCCGGCTTGCCCCCGCGCCGACCCCACTCGCCATCGACCGCCGCGCGGTTAGAATCGCGAACCCAACCGTAATGCCCGGCGCCTTCATTTGCTCGTCCCATTCCACGAGTCGCGAGTCAGCGGTAGACACCCCATGACAATCACCCTTCGTCTTGAGCAGCCATCCGACTATCTGGACGCCGAAATCGTCGCCCGTGAGGCGTTCTGGAATTTGTATGTGCCGGGTTGCAACGAGCACTATTTGCTGCACATCATGCGCAGTCACGCCGACTTTCTCCCGGAGCTGTCGATGGTGGCTGTGCACGAACAGCGCGTTGTGGGCCAAATTGCCTACACCCGCTCACGGCTCTCCAGCGCAGATGGCGCCACCCTGCCCGCGATCACGTTTGGCCCGGTCAGCGTGGCGCCGGACCATCAGGGCCAGGGGATCGGCGCGCGGTTGATCACACAGTCGCTTGCGACCGCCAAACAACTGGGGCACAGCGTCGTGGTCATTTTTGGCCACCCGCATCACTATTGCAAACACGGGTTTGCCAGCGGTAAAGATCTTGGCATCAGCGACGCGAACGGTCGCTATCCATTTGGCATGCTGGCGCTTGAGCTAAAGCCCGGTGTGTTGAATGGTCAGATTTGGCGCTTTGCCGAAAGCTCGGTGTTTGGCATTGAGGACAGCGCCGCAGACGACTACGACATTACATTTGCACTCAAGCGCAAGGCGTTCCAGCCCTCACAGACGGTGTTTTCAATCGCGACCAGGGCGTTTTTAGATTGAATACGCGCCCAATCCAGACAGCATGATTCTCCCCAAAGATCGCGACCCTCGGTTGATCACCCTCCGTCGCGGCGGAACGCTCACAGATGCGGATCACCACTCGCTCGCGTTGTGGGCCGCGACATGCGCGGAGCACGTGCTGCATCTGTTTGAGTCGATTCAACCTGCGGACGCGCGGCCCCGCCAGGCGATCGAAGCCGCCCGGGCATGGACGCGTGGGGAGCTCACAATGATGACGTCACGCGCGTTAGGTGGTCATGCCATGGCTGCCGCGAGGGACTTACGTGGCGCGGCGAGGTATGCCGCATATGCCGCCGGTCAGGCGGCTGCCGTCGCACATGTCGCCGCGCACGAACTTGGTGCCGCCGCGTATGCGATCATGGCAGTACGCGCAGCCGCATCAAAAAGTGAAGCCGTGCGCGCGGGCAGCCGCGAGTGTCAGTGGCAGCGCGCTCACCTGCCCAACGCGGTTCACGCGCTCGTGCTTGACGATCAACGCTTGCGAAACGCCATCTGCTGGTCTGTGTTTGATTGATGACGGTCAGGGTACTGTGCAGCGCATATGCGCGAAGGCTGACACCTGGAGAGAATATACCCCGCGTGCGAGGGTTGTGTGCGGCGTCCTAACGGCCGGCGCGCCGAATCCCGGGCACGGGTGCTCTGGTCTGACTGTGGCGAACGAAACGGCCAGAAACAGCGCAAGTAGCACTTTCATGACAGGATCCTCGTGATGTAGTAACGCTGCATGGATTGCGCGACTTTCAGTGTGTCCTCGGTCTGCTCGGTGACGCTCTCAGCCCAGGTGCAGGCGTATGCGCCGGCCAGGCGCGCGCCCTGCAGCAGCGTCATTGTGCGCGCCATGGCCGGCCTGAGCGCGTCCTGGTCGCGCTGGCGCAGGAAGTAGACCGCCATCGGCGTGCGCACCTGGATGGGCTGCTGGGCCAGCGGCAGCTCGCTCGGGAATCCGGTCGGCGTTTCGACTTCGAGCCGGATCCGGATGCACTGCATAAGCTCGCCGCCGGCGTCGTAGGCCGTTGGCGTGCTGATTTTGTCCACGCGCGCCGTATGAATGCCGCCTGGCAGCATGGCCATGAGCGTGGCGTCGCCGATCAGCAGGGTTTTGACGATTGTGTCTATATCGCTCATAGTCCCATCCTTCTGTCGAGGGTTTCTTCGTCGCCAAACAGCCAGTCGTCCAGCG
>JANMNW010000095.1:0-18232 GCA_031368515.1 Chloroflexota bacterium | reverse complement strand
GCGTGAATGTTGCCGTAATAGGTATGAACGTTTTTGAGTTCCAGCATTCTCAGAAATTCCAAGTCCCGAGTCCCGAGTCCGGCGCTTGCACTCGGAACTCGGGACTCGGGACTAACTCATGCGCCTTCCGCCGCTGCGCCGGTGCCAAGATAGGCCTCGATCACCTTGGGGTCGTTTTGCACGTCCTTAGGCAGTCCCTCAGCAATTTTCTCGCCGTGGTCGAGCACCGTCACGCGATCGCTGATGCCCATGACCACTTTCATGTCGTGCTCGATCAACAGCACGGTCACGCCCATGTTCTTGCGCACGTCGTCGACCAGCTTGGTCAGATCGGCCTTCTCCTGAGGGTTCATGCCGGCCGTGGGCTCGTCCAGCAGCAGCAGCTTCGGGTCCGAAGCCAGCGCGCGCGCGATTTCCAGCCGGCGCTGCAAGCCGTAGGGCAGGTTGCGCGCCGCCGTGTCCGCCATGTCCTCACCCAACCCGACAAACTTGAGCATGAGCCGGGCTTTTTCCTTGGCCTTTTGCTCTTCATGAACCACCCGCGGCGGCCGAAAGAACGATTCCAGAATGCTGCCATGCAGCCGCGCATGCATGCCCACAAGCACGTTTTCAAGCGCGCTCATCTGGCCGAACAGGCGAATGTTTTGAAACGTGCGGCTGATGCCCGCGGCCTGAATCAGATCGGCGCGCTTGCCCGCGATGCTGACACCGTCGAAAACGATGCCGCCTTCAGTCGGCACATACAAGCCTGTGATCGTGTTGAAAAACGTGGTCTTGCCGGCGCCGTTGGGGCCGATCAGCCCGGCGATCATGCCTTTTTCGATCTGAAAATCGACTTTGCTGACCGCCGTCAGACCGCCAAAGCGCTTGGTCACGCCGGATGCGTCAAGTAGTGTTGTCATTGCCGCCCCTTCGTCTTTGTCATCGCTTCCGGAACAAGACCTTGCGGCCGCACCAGCATCATCACGACCAATATCAGCCCGAATAACATCAGCTTGTACTGGGTCATGTCCAAAATGCTTTCCAGGAACAGGTTGACGCCCTCGTTCTGCACATTGTTAAAGACCGTGGCCTGCAACACCCCGCTGACAACGCCCTGCACTTTGTCCAGCAGCAGCAGGTCGACCAGTTTGATAATCAGGCCGCCCAGAATCACACCGGTGATGCTGCCGGTGCCGCCCAGAATGACCATGCACAGCACAATCACCGAGACCGAGAAGTCAAACGCGTCGGGCGAGATAAACGACACATAGCTGGCGTAGAACGCGCCGGCGAAACCCGAGAACAGCGCGCCGATCATGAACGCCGTGAGTTTGGTCTTCACAATCGGAATGCCCATCGAACTGGCCGCCAGTTCATCTTCGCGCATCGCCACAAACGCGCGCCCGATGCGGCTTTGGCGCATGCGGCCGATAAAGAACGCCGACAGCACCAGCATGGTCAGAATCAAAAAGTACCAGGGGATGTAGTTGTCCGACTTGAAAATGAAGTCATAGCCGGTCAGCGATTTGAGTCCATCGCTGATAAACGCAAACAGGCGCGGCGGCTCGATCGGGTTTAAGCCTTGCGTGCCGTTGGTGATGTTGAGCGGCTTGTCGCATCCCACTATGCAGGTGCCGCCGTTGAAGTCTCCCCGAAACATCGCAAGCAGGCGGCCGATCGGCTCGTAGAGCACCACGGCTTCAAGGTTTTTGAAGATCACCGGGATGATCTCGCCAAAGCCCAGCGTCACAATGGCCAGATAGTCGCCGCGCAGCGGCAGCGTCGGCGCGCCAAGAATAAGTCCAAAGATCGCGGCAGCCGCTGCGGCCACCCAGATCACAATCCAGAACGACCATTTCAAATTGCCGTTCCAGGCATCGTTGGGCGCCATGAGAAAGGCCGCGGTGTAGCCGCCGATGGCAAAGAACGCCACGTATCCCAGGTCGAGCAAGCCGGCATAGCCGGCCACGATGTTCAACCCCAGCGCCTGCAGCATGTAGATCAGCGATGCGACCACAGCACTGGCCCACAACAGCTCATAGCGCTGATCGTAAAACGGAAACACCACTGCGCACACGGCCAAAAAACCAAGCAGGGCGATTTTGCGCGTGCGCTCGTTGGGATTGGCGCGAAAGAATGCGATGTAGACCGCAGAGGCCACGCCCAGAACCAGCGCCAGCAGATACACCGGCAGCGTGTTGGTCCAGGCCGGAATGGCAGGCTGCTTTGGCAGCAGCACCACGTAGTTGTTGTGCGCCCAGGACAGCGCCACCACCACGCCGGCGGCCAGCAGCCCGATCACGGCCGCGCGTGGGACGCCGGATTGTTTTGCCGGCACATTGAGCCCGACCAGCGCGCCCGTCAGAATGGCCAGCGGCAACACAGCCGGGCCGCCCATGATCAGCGAAAGCAGGCCGATCAAGATGACGCCAAACAGCTCGCCGGTGGAGATAAGTTTTTCCTTTTTCATTGGGTTACGCCTTTTCGCCACCTTCCGAGCCAAGCAACCCGGTCGGACGGAAGACAAGCACCAGCACAAGAATCAAGAACACCCATGCGTTGGTCCAACGCACCGACAGAAACTGATCGCTGAAGGCCGAAATGATGCCAATCAGAATGCCGCCCAGCGCCGCGCCGCGTATGTTGCCGATGCCGCCCAGCACCGCCGCGGTAAACGAGCGCAAGCCTGCGGTAAAGCCCATCGTAAACACGGCTGTGCCGCTGTAGATGCCGCTCATCATGCCGGCCGCGCCGGCCAGCGCGCCGCCGATCACAAAGGTCAGGCTGATGATGTTGTCGATGTTGATGCCCATGATCTGGGCGGCCGCGCGATTTTGCGCGGTGGCGCGCATGGCCTTGCCAAGGCGCGTGTTTTGCACAAACCAGTTGAGCGCGCCCATCAACACAAGCGCGACGACAATGACGATCACGTTCTTCCACGTCAGCCGGATGACATTGGTGGCGACCGGCTGATCAGCCAGCGCCTGCGCCTCTTCCTGCGCCGCCGTATTCGCCGCGGCCGTCGCATCGGCGCCGCTGGCGGCGGTGATCGGCTCGCTGGAGCTGGGCGTGGCCGTGCCATGCTCCGCCTCGAGCGTGGCGATGATGGCCGTTTCCTCGGCCGCCGCTTCCGCATCGAGTGTTGGGGTGGCCTCTTCCGCCCGCGCAGCCGCGGCGATTTCGTCCGCGCTAGGGGTGGCCGTGCCGTTCTCCGCTTCGAGCGTGCCGATGATGGCCGTCTCCTCGGCGGCGGCTTCGACATCGAGCGTGGGCGTGGCCTCCAACGCCGCAGCATTGTCCCCTGCTGTGATGGGTTCGCTTGAGCTGGGTGTGGCGGTGCCGTTCTCCGCTTCGAGCGTGCCAATGATGGCCGTCTCTTCGGCGGCGGCTAAGTCATCGAGCGTGGGCGTGGCTTCCGCTGCCGGCGCGTTGCCGCCGCCGGCGGGTTGCGCCAGCGCGGCCGCATCGGTGGCTTCGGCTTCGGCCGTGGCTGCGATATTCGGCGTGGGCAGCGGCGGCGGCGCGATGACAAGATCGATCAAGTTGTCGTCTGAAAACACGCTGGGAAAGCTTTTGGGCGCGGCATTGTTGCGGCCAAACACCTCAAACAGGCCAAAGATCGGCACTTCGTCTTTGATGATTGCGAGCTTGCCGACAGACGCCAGCTGCAAGCCGACGTTCTGAAGAATAAATGACATGCCGATGGCGGAGATCAGGTTGACAATTTTTGGCGAGTTGCGCAGCCGCCGGTAGGCGATGCGCTCGGTGCCATAGTTGATCAGCGCACCCACGGCCATGGCTGGAATAAAGCCCAGCAACGCCGCCCACCATGGTGCGCTCTGGCCGCCGGTGTTGGGATCAAAAATGATAAATGGAGAGAGCGCAAACAGCGCGGCCATTGCGCCGAGCATGTACACATCGCCATTGGCGAAGTTGACCAGCTCGATGATGCCGTAGACCATCGTGTAGCCCAGCGCGATGATGGCGATGATGGCGCCGCTGGCGATGCCGTTGATCAGCTGCTGAATAATGATCGTCGGGTCATTGCGAATGTTGTCGACGATGCGCGGAATATCGAAACCCGCCGGTTGTCCCAACAACAGGACGATATAAATGATCGGCAGGGCCAGCAATAGCGGCCGAAACCGTTGCCAGGCGGACGTGCTCTGGAGGGGAGAACTTTCCATGGATTACCCGCTATCTAGTGATGGCCGCAGAGCTTCGCCGGGTCACAGGAGTGGGCGAAACAGGCAACCTGGGTTTGCGGCGGGACAAACTTGCAAGCTGCGCGAGGCCTGGGTGAGACAAAGGCGCAACGATAAATCGCTGCGCCTTTATGCACACTGTCTATGTCAGTGGCGCAAACTTGCCAAGGCAAATCTCGCGCCAAAGCCTTATCTTACGGGAACTTCAGAAGCTTCTTGCTCTTGGCATCCCATGCGCCCTTGACCACGGTGTTGCCGGCCATATCTTTGAGGTTAATATCGCCATTGGCGTCAAACGACCATGTGCCCAGCACGCCGCGGAAGTTCTTGGTGCCCATCACGGCATCGAGAATCTTGGTGCGGTCCTTCTCGCAAACCTTGCTGATGGCAGACAGAGCCACGCTCATCGACTCATAACCGTAGATCGTGTAGGTCTCCGGCTCGGCCTTGTAAAGCTTGCGATAGTCGGCCATGAACTTGCGGCCCTTGGCGGGCAGCAGATTCTCAGGCAGGCTGGCGCTGGTGGCCAGCACGCCATTGGCGGCTTCGCCAGCGGCTTCGACGAAGGCGTTCTCAAGAATGCCATCCGGACCCATGAAGTAGGCCTTGATGCCGGCCTTGCGGATGTCCTTGATCAACTGGCCGGCGTTGTTCTGGGTGATGCCGCCGTAGTAGATCAAGCCCGGGTTGGTGGCTTTGATCTTGGTGGCCAGCGCGTCGTAGTTCTGCGCCTTGCCGTCGATGCCCTCATAACCGGCTTCGGTCAAACCGATGGTCTTGGCTGTCGCGCGGAACACGTCGGCCACGCCCTTGCCGTAGGCCTCAGTGTCGTGCAGGATGAACACGCTCTTGACGCCCCTGAGTGACTTCGCCCACTTGGCCGCAACCGCGCCCTGAATGTCGTCCGCTGGAACCACGCGCGAGTAATTGCGCTTTTTGGTGGGATAGTACTTGTCCGGGTCGCCTTCGGCGGTGGTCGCCGTCTTCTTGGTCAACCCTTCGTAGGTGTTGGCCGGGCTGATCATGACCAGCGCAGGCGAGGCCTGGTTCAAAATCGGAATCGAAACCTTGGCTGCGCCGGAGTTGAATGTGCCGATATACACCATCGCATCAGGATCGGCGACGGCTTTGTTTGCATTGGACTGCTCTTGGGCCGCATCCCATTTGCCTGCGGCCGCGGTGGCATCGTCAAGCGACACATAGTCGATCTTGAATTTGCCGTTGCACACGAGACCGCCCTTGGTCTGCTGCTCGACTGCCAGCTTGATGGCGTTGACAACCGTAGTTGTCTGGCCCGCGCTCGAGCCGGTCAGCGGCAGGCTTGAATAAATACGGATCACCGCGGGATCTTGCGCATTTGCGGCGAACGGTGTTGCGGAAATGCCTGCCATCACCGCACCCGCCACTGCAAGGGAAACAATTTTCTTGCTCTTCATGTGTGGATTCTTCTCCTGTTGAATGCACGAACAACTAAGCTTCCTCCTTTTGGGGTTAAGGAAGCACTAAGCGCCGCGATTCTAGCATGGGCGAAAGTCGTGTCAATGCGCAATGCTTTCATTAGTGTCATATTTACGCTACATACGCATCCGTGCGGTCCTCTGTGTTTTAGTGCTCGGCCGCCCGATTTTGGCCGTTTTGGCCGTATGGAGGAAGCGCGTTGTGGCACGCGGAGTCGCGGAAACGCGGAGAAGTCCGAATGCTGCGCATGTCCGCGCCTCTGCTTTGTATTGGACGCAACCGAATCCAGGCAGACAGTGCTTGGCTGTGCGGGTCCTTTGATGGGTAAGTCACATGCGGTGAAGACATGCGAAGACGGTCAAGTGCTCCGCGTCTCCGCGTGCCTCCGACTCGTCAGTCACCGGTACAAAATTCTGAGCCGCATTTCGCAACTACCACCCCCTGAAAACAAACGTATAATTAAACGTGTCACCCAATCTTTTGTGTTTGTTTGACGTTTTCCCGTATTAAGAAATCCATAGGGAGCGGTAAGCGCTCCCTATTTTTTTGTGCCGTTCACGAGTAACAACAGCGAGCTGCGGCTGGTTGCGAGTCACACAGTTTTCCAAGGTTTCAAGGAGTTTTCATGCCCAAGTATATTTTTTGCACCGGCGGCGTCGTGAGTTCAGTTGGCAAAGGCGTCACTGCGGCCGCCATTGGCCGCGTGCTCAAATCGCGCGGATTGCGTGTGGCGATCCAAAAGCTTGATCCGTATTTGAATGTCGATCCTGGCACCATGTCGCCCTATCAACATGGCGAAGTGTTTGTGACCGAAGACGGCGCAGAGACCGATCTCGATCTTGGCCACTATGAGCGCTTTGTGGACACGAATCTGACCAAGCCGTGCAACGCCACCACCGGCCAGGTCTATTCCGAGGTGCTCACCAAAGAGCGCCGCGGCGATTATTTGGGCAAGACGATCCAGGTCGTTCCGCATGTGACAAACGAAATCAAGCGACGCATCGGCCTGGTGGGCAAAAGCAGCACCGCCGATGTGGTGATCGTCGAAGTGGGCGGCACTGTGGGCGATATCGAAGCCGCGCCCTTTTTGGAAGCCATTCGCCAGATGCGCCACGATGTCGGTCGCGACAGCACGCTCTATATCCATGTCACATTTCTGCCCATGGTCGGCGCCACGGACGAGCTAAAGACCAAGCCCACCCAGCACAGCGTGCGCGACTTGCGCAGTGTCGGCATATTGCCAGATGCGATCATCGCGCGCAGCGATTACCCGGTTGACGACGATTTGCGAGACAAAATCGCCATGTTCTGCGATGTTGAAGCGCGGGCGGTGCTGCCAATGGTCACCACGCGCTACCTGTATGAAGTCCCGCTGATGCTCGAAGACATGGGCTTTGGCGACTTTCTGTGCGACCGGCTGCAGCTGTCCTGCCCAAAGTCCGATCTGAGCGAATGGCGCGTGATGTGCGACGAAATGCGCCGAACAAAACCGGAGCTGCGCGTGGCGATCGTGGGCAAGTATGTCGAACTGCATGATGCGTACATGAGCGTGCGCGAATCGTTGTATCACGCCGGGGTGGCCGCCGGACGGGATGTCAAAATCGAATGGATCAACAGCGAGCAGCTTGAGCGCGGCGAACACGTCGAACGTCTCGAAAACGTGGCGGGCATTGTGGTGCCGGGCGGCTTTGGCTACCGCGGCGTGGAAGGGAAAATACGCGCGGCGCAATATGCGCGCGAAAACAATGTGCCGTATCTCGGCCTGTGCCTGGGCATGCAGGTGATGTGCATCGAGTTTGCGCGCTTTGTGCTCAAAAGCCGCGAACCCAACAGCACCGAGTTCAATCACGCCACCGCCTATCCGGTGATTGACTTGATGCCCGATCAGCGCGATATCGCCGACATGGGCGGAACGATGCGCCTGGGCGTGTATCCCTGCGTGCTGACGCCGGGCACGCGCGCGCACACGGCATACACCAGCGCGCTCAAGGCCGCCACCAACGGCCACATCGAGCACAGCGCCAATGGCGTCGGCGCGGTGACCGTGAGCGAGCGTCATCGCCATCGCTGGGAGTTCAACAACGAATTCCGCAAAACCATGCACGAGGCAGGGCTGGAATTCAGCGGATTGTCGCCCGATGGCAAACTGGTCGAAATCACCGAATTACGCGGTCATCCGTTCATGTTGGGCAGCCAGTTTCATCCGGAGTTCAAGAGCCGCCCCAATCGCCCGCACCCGCTCTTCAAAGCCTTTGTTGACGCGGCGAGCGTGTATGACCAGACCGCGCCGCTGTTTCGGCCGGTCACCGAGCCATGAGCAAAGCCACCCATCTGGACCTGCCGCTGCGCTTTGGCACCGTGGGCACGCCCATCAGCGCGGCCAAGAACGGCGGCAGTGTCGGTGGAGTGCAGCGCATTCGCGAGATGAACTTGAGCGCGCTGGAACTGGGATGGGTGCGCGGCACCATAAACATCGGCGACGAGATCTGCGCCAAAATACGCGCGGCAGGCGAAGCCAACAACGTGGCGCTGAGCGTGCATGCCACGTATTTCTTCAATCTCAACGCCGAAACGGACGAGATGTGGCAGGCGGGCCGCGAACGCTTGCTGCAAGCTGCGCGGCTGGGCTACAAAGCTGGAGCAACTGACATCGTTTTTCACCCCGGCTCATACATGAAGCGCCAGACCGAGGCGGCGTTCAAAATCGCCACAGAGCGCTTGAAAGACATCGTGCGCTCGCTCGACAAGGAAAAAGTGCGCGTGACGCTGCGGCCGGAAACCATGGGCAAGCAAGCGCTGATGGGCACGCTTGAAGAGATCATTGCCTGGAGCCGTCAGTTTGAAAATGTGCTGCCGTGCGTCGATTTTGCGCATCTGCACGCGCGGCCGGGCGACGGCTCATTCAACACCTATGCCGAGTTCAAACAGGCCCTGACACTGGTCGCCGAAGGACTGGGCGAACGCGGCCTCAAGCGCATGCACATTCACTTCTCCGGCATCGCCTATTCGCCCAAAGGCGAAAAGCATCACTTGAATCTTGAAGATGCCGATGTCAAATACAAAGAGTTGTTCAAAGCCCTGGCGGACATGGGCGTGGCCGGGCGCGTGCTCTCGGAGACGCCAAACATGGAAGAAGGCGCAGTAGTGATGCAGAACACTTTCGCCGGAGCATGGAAGAAGAAAAAGGGATGAAGAGGGAAAGTGCGGCGACGCAAAACCTTCCCCACCTCCAGCATCTCCATGCCGAAATTCGCGCCTGCCGGTTGTGCAGCGAAGCCGGCTACTTTGCGCAAAGCTCGGACATCGTGGTCAGCGCGCACCCGGCATTGCCGCGCATGATGCTGGTCGGCCAGGCGCCGGCCTCGCCAGTGCGCTCAAAAGGCGTGCCATTTAGCGGGCAGGCCGGGCGCGTGTTGTTCAGCTGGCTGGCGCGGGCTGGATTCAGCGAGTATGACTTTCGCACCCAGTGCTACTTCACCGCGATCACAAAGTGCTATCCGGGGCCGGCGCGCGGCGAGCGTGGATCAGGCGACCGCGCGCCAAGCAGCCGTGAACGCGACTTGTGCCGGCCCTTTTTGCTGCGTGAACTCGCGCTGATTCAGTCGAGTTTGATCCTGGCGGTCGGGCGATTGTCGACCACATACTTCCTCGGCCCTGGAATCGATTTCACTGCGGTGATTGGCGCAAGCTATGTATCGGAAGGTCGCACAATACTGCCGCTTCCGCATCCCAGCGGCGTCAGCCGTTGGACAAACGTTCCCGCCAATCGCTTGAAACTGGATGCGGCGCTGGCCTGGCTCGCCGGCTGGGCGAAGGAAAAAGCAGCAGGAGGATGCTGAGCGCATCCTCCTGTTGCCAACTCCCCTGTGAGTTACTAAAATTACTTGGTCAACAAATGCAGCGCGTTGCCGCGCAACCATGTCAACACCCGTTCGGCATCTCCGCCGGTAAAGTAGAGCACGCCGCGCTCTCCCCCCGCAGTGGTAAACAGCGTCACCTTTGGCAGCGATGCGTCGAACTTGTCGCGTCCGACCGCTACGTCATACACTAAATTCATGTTGACGAAGCGCTCTTCATTGACCTTCAACCACATATTCGGTTCTCTCCTCACTTGTAAACGATTCAGTGTTCTTGGCGACAGGAAGTTTAGCAGAAATCTAAGTAGCGCATTGCGTACAATAACAAACGGGCTTCACAGACCACCGCAAAGCACCTAGATTTTGTAAAGTTATCAATCAATAACCTGCATACTAGACCTTAGTATGTCAATAATGAGCCAGATTTATATTGGCCGGAACTAATTTACCGAATGAATATTACAGTTGTGTGCAAACAGATTCAAGCACAGGCCGTTGACGCAATCGTGGTTAACTTGTGCGAAGACGTCGCTTTGGCGAACGGCGCAAGCGCAGCAGTTGACACCGCGCTGGGATCAACCGACGGCGTGCCTGGCAGCGGCGCGATCAGCCGGCTCACCGCCTTGGGCGATTTTCGCGGGCGGCTGAACGAGGTGGCGCTGATCTATGGCAACGGACTCATACCGGCCACACGGGTGCTTGTGGTAGGACTTGGCAAAAGCGAAGCGCTATCCGCCGAGCGTGTGCGCCAGGCCAGCGCCACGGCCATCCGCAAAGCGCGCGATCTTGGCTGCAAACGGGTGGCCAGCGTGGTGCACGGCGCCGGGATCGGCGGGATGGATCCGCGCATCGCCGCCCGCGCCACGGTCGACGGCGCGCTGACCGGTGCGTATCAATTCCGCGAGCATCGCAGCAAAGGCGACGACACGCAGCGCATCGCCGAACTCGTGCTGGTCGAACACGACCGCGCCAAGATCGACGCCATCAAATCCGGCGTCCGCGAGGGCGAGGCCATCGCCACGGCCGTCAACACCGCGCGCCGATGGGTGAATCTGGCGCCAAATGCGCTAAACCCGCAAGTTCTGGCCGATGAGGCGCGCAAACAAGCCCAGCACATCGGGCTCAGTTGCGAAGTATTGGGCGAGGCCGAAATCCGTCAATTGGGCATGGGGGCACTGCTGGCAGTGTCGCAGGGCAGCGCCAACCCGCCCCGCTTTGTCGTTCTGGACACAGCGCCAGACATCGGGACCGAACCGGATCTGCTGCTGATCGGCAAGGGCGTCACCTTTGACAGCGGCGGCTACTCAATCAAAACGGCCGAAGGCATGCTGACCATGAAAGGTGACATGGCCGGCGCGGCGGCGGTGATCGCAGCCACGCTCGCCCTGCATGAGCTTAAGGCGCCACGGCGCATCGTGGCGCTTGCGCCCATGGTCGAAAACATGATCAGCGGCGGCGCCACCCGCCCGGGCGATGTCATCACAACCATGGCCGGCATCACTGTGGAGATCGCCAACACCGACGCCGAGGGCCGCCTGATTCTCGCCGACGCCATTCACTATGCCAAACGATTCCGCCCGCGCGCGATCGTAGACATCGCCACGCTGACAGGCGTATCGGCCATGGCCATGGGCGAAGGCGTGGCCGCAAGCCTGATTAGCAACAACGATGGCTTGTGCGCCCGGCTGCTCAGCGCGTCGGAGTCATCGGGCGAACGCCTGTGGCGCATGCCGCTGTTTGCCGAATACGCCGACAAGATCAAAAGCGACTATGCCGACATCAAAAACACTGGCGGCTCAAAAGGCGGACTGGGTGCGTCGGCTTACTTTCTCAAGCGCTTTGTGGATCATTCCGCGGCGGGTGAGCAGAGCTTTCCGCCGGCTTGGGCGCACATCGATATGGCTGGCATGGCCTTTGCGTCGGACACGCGCGGAACCAGCGTGCGAGGCGCATCGGGGTTTGGCGTGCGCACACTGATTGAGCTGGCACTGAGCGGTGAGCGGTGAGCATGCCCCATCCGTTTCGATTGATCTACGACGGCCATCACGACGGCGCCACCAACATGGCGCGCGATGAGGCGATTGCACAGCGCGTCAACGCGCGCGCGCAGGCGCCGACCCTGCGACTGTATGGCTGGTCGCCGGCGGCGATCAGCCTGGGCATGTCGCAGCGCATCCGCACCGTCGATGAAGCGCGCTGTCAAAGCGAAGGCGTGGGCGTCGTTCGGCGCAGCACCGGCGGGCTTGCGATCCTGCACACCGACGAATTCACCTACTCGATCGCGTTGCCTGTTGATCACCCTTTGGCAGCGGGCGATGTGCTCACATCCTATCGCCGCATCAGTGAAGCGATCATGGAAGCGCTGCGCCGGATGGGCGTGCTGCAGGTGCAGGCCAACCGCGTGGCCAAAGAAGACAAAGCCACGGGGCCGGTGTGCTTTGAAGCGCCCAGCGATTACGAAGTTGTGGGCGGCGCACCGCCGCGCAAGCTGGTTGGCAGCGCGCAGTGGCGGCGCGTGGACGGCGTGCTGCAGCACGGCAGCCTGCCATTGCACGGCGACATCGGCCGGGTTTGCGCCTATCTGGTCGGCGCGCCGTCGCCCGAACGCGTGCGCGCCCACGCCTGCACGCTGCATGAGGCCAGCGGCACGCTATTCAGCTGGGCGCAGGCGGCCGATATTTGGCGCGATGCGTTCGCCGATGTGCTCGACCTCGCATTCAGCCCCGGCGGCCTGGATGCGGAGGAGTTGGCGGCGACCGATGCACTCCTGTCCGCCAAATATGGCAATGACGCCTGGACGCGCCGCAAATGACGCCCTAAAGCATCGCCACGGCGCGTTGTGGTCAAATATTGGCCGTGAACGAGCGTCAACGCTGTCCGAACTGCGGGCAGCACTACCACCCGGTTGACGTGCACGGGCACGTTCAGTGCAGCGTGTGCAAGGTCAACATCGATCCATGTTGCGGAGGCGGGACATGCGATCGCCTTTCTGCGCTGTTCGCCGAGCCTGATCCGGCCGCGGCCGGCCAGCAGCAGCCATCATGACATGTCCAGCTTGATTCTCTTGATCGATCAGCTGGCGCGGCTGGCCATTGCGCCGCTGTTGTTTGGTCTGATCGCCACCGCAGGCGCGCTATCGCTTATCCGCAACTGGCGCGTGACGCTGCCTGCGCTGATCGTGCAATATGTCCTGGTGGGCATCCTGCTGGCGCGCGTGATCCCGCCCGGCGTGGCGATCATCAAGCCGTTTGCCGGCGCGATTGTGTGCCTGGCGGTCAGCTTGGCCGCCCAGCGCGCCGACAGCGCGCGCGTCCGGCGCGGCGAATCCATCGCCAGCCAGCGCGCGGGGCGCGAACGCGTGCGCAACATGAACTGGCGCAGCTTGCCAGCGCAGCTGCTGGTGCGCGCGATCGCCACCGTGTTGCTCTTTACGGCCGCGTTTGGCGCAACCGAACGCTTTCCGCTGCCCGGCGGCGCAAGCGAGCTGGGTTTCGCCGCCTATGTGCTGATCGCCTGCGCCGGGTTTCTCATCGCGACCGCGCCCGAGTCGCTTAATGCCGGCATGGGTGTGCTGATGCTGATCTCAGGCATTGAATTGGCGTACACACCCCTGGAGCCCAGCATCACCGTGAGCGTGCTGCTTGGGTTAATGACGCTGCTGGTGGGCGTGGCGGTGTCCTATTTGACGCTGGCCGACGGCGGGGCGCTGGGCCAGGGCCACGACTCGGCAAACGCGCCCAACGCCGGCGCGAAAGAAAGCGACGCACTCACGGTGGAGACGCCGCGGACGGAGCGCGCATAGTGCCGGCATCGCTCGTTGTGATCGTGCTGCCGCTGGCAGCGGGCACGCTGGCCTTTGTGCTGCGGCGTTGGCGCTCGATCGAAGTGCTGATCGCCGCAGTCGCCTGCGCCCTGGCCATGCTGGTGCTGGCACAGCCGGATGGCGCGTCGTTATTCGGCCTTGAAATCAATGGGCGCCTGGATCTCTTCGGTCGCACGCTGCAAATCGACCCGCGCGACCGGAGCGCACTGCTGCTGATGTTCGGATGCGGCCTGGTGCTCATTGTCGCGTCGCTGCGCACGCCCGAAAATTGGACATTTGTGCCTGCGGGCATGATGCTGCTGGGCATATTGAGCGCCACGCTGATGATCCGGCCGTTTCAATATGCCGGGTTGCTGTATGTGGTGGCCGGCGCGCTGGGCGCGCTGCTGATCCAAGCCGAGCATAGCGGCGAGCGTTCGACACTGGGCGCCACGCGCTTTCTTGTCATCAGCGTCATCGCGCTGCCGATGTTTTTGGGCGCGGGCTATGTGTCCGAGCGCGCTGCCTCTGTCAGCGACCCCGAATTGATCAGCGGCGCCTACGCGCCGGCGGTGCAGTTCTTAATTATCGGATTCGGGCTGGTGATGGGCGCGATTCCGGTGTTCACCTGGGTGCACCCGGTGGCCAAAGATGCGCCGCCACTGACGACGGCGTTCATCGCCGTCACCGGCATCGGCGCGGCCAGCTTTCTGCTGCTGGGTTTAATGGGCGATTTCGCCTGGCTGCGCAACGCGCCGTTGATGAGCGGCGCGCTGTCGACGGGCGCGGTGTTGCTGCTTGCGGCATGCGCCGCCCTGGGTTGGGCGCAAAACTCACTGTCGCGTGTCCTGGCGTGCGGCATTTTTCTGGAGATCGGCTGCACCCTGCTGGCCATCGCCAGCAACACACAGCAGAGCATCGAAGCGATCGGATTTGGCATGATGGCGCGCACTTTGACGCTGGGCCTGTTCGGCATCGGCGCGGCGCTGTTGCGCGAGCGCAATGGCGGCGATGAGTTTTCATCCATCCGTGGTTGCGGCACACGCGAACCCTGGCTGGCGCTGGCGGTGGGTTTGGGGGGATTGTCGCTGGCGGGCATGCCGGGCACTATCGGATTCGTGTCGCATTGGCTGCATTTGCGCGCCATCGGCGGCAACGCCGAGCAAGTTGCGCTGACCGTGCTGGCCGGGATCAGCGTCGCCGCCGGAGTGCTGCGCGGCCTGGCCGCCATGTTTCAGCCCGCCGACGGCACGCAACCCCGCGCCAACAGCATGCTGGCCGATCAAGCCCGCGGTGAGCTCTGGACGGTGGGCATTGGCGCCGCGCTCATGTTCATATTCGGGCTCTTTCCCGGCATCATCGCGCCGCTGGCCCAAGTCATCGCGCAAGGCTACATGCGTTGACGATTAGTGGCATTTCAAAGCGCGCGCCACGGCCAGGCTGGCGGGACTGGGCCAATTTGACCAGTTGGCCGCTTCCACATCTGCGCGAACCCGGTAAAATCGAGCAGTTGTAATTCCTGCGCGGCGCGTTTTTTGTGGCCGCGTTTCGTGTAAGGAGAACACTTTCCAATGGCAGTCAAAAAAGCATCGACAAAGAAGGCGCCGGCTAAGGCCGCGCCGCGTCAGGCCAAGCCTGTCGCCAAAAAAGCCGCCGCCGCCAAGACCACACCCAAGCAATGGGTGTTTCTGTTCAGCGACGAGAAGGGCGTAGCCCGTGCCGCCAAGAGCTGGAGCGCCACGCGCGAACTACTAGGCGGCAAAGGCGCCGGCTTGTTCGACATGACCCGCAAGGGCGTGCCTGTGCCGCCCGGTTTCACGCTCAGCACAGAAGTGTGCGACGCGTTTGTCACCGCCGGCAACAAGATCCCGAAGGCGGCCTGGGACCAGGCGCTGTCCGCAATGGCAATCGTTGAAAAGCAAACCGGCAAGCGCTTTGGCGGCGGCGTGGCCGGCAAGAGCCCGCTGCTCGTGTCGGTGCGCTCTGGTGCGCGCGAATCGATGCCGGGCATGATGGAAACCGTGCTCAACGTCGGCCTGAACGACAAGACCGTCGAAGAAATCGTGGCCATCACCAAAAACGAGCGCTTCGCCTATGACTCGTATCGCCGCCTGCTGATGATGTTCGGCGCGACGGTGCTCGGCATCGACGACGAGAAGTTCGACGAGCCGATGGATCACATCAAGCACGAGAAGGGCGTCAAGCTGGACACCGAACTCACCACCGACGACCTGCGCCGCCTGGTGTCGATTTTCAAAGACGTGATCAAGAAGGAGACCGGCAACGATTTCCCGCAGGACGTCTATGAGCAGCTGCATGGTTGCGCGATGGCGGTGTTCCGCAGCGCCACCGGCCACAAGGCCAAGACCTACGCCAAGCAGATGGGCTGGAAGAACACCCTGCCCACCGCGGTCAACGTCTGCACGATGGTCTTCGGCAACATGGGAGACGACAGCGCCACCGGCGTGGCGTTCACCCGCGACCCCTCGACCGGCGCGAAGAAAATGCTCGGCGAGTATCTGGTCAACGCGCAAGGCGAAGACGTGGTGGCCGGCATCCGCACGCCCAAGCAAATCGTCGAAATGGCGAAAGAGATGCCCTTGTCGTACAAGCAGTTCATGGACGTCACCAGCATGCTGGAGAAGAAGTACCAGAACATGCAGGACGTTGAGTTCACTATCGAGCAGGGCACGCTCTACATGTTGCAGACGCGCAACGGCAAGCGCACGGCCAAAGCGGCGATCAAGATCGCCGTGGACCTGGCCAAAGAGAAGCTGATCACCAAGGAAGAGGCCGTCGCGCGCGTCAGCCCGAACGACGTGGATTTTCTGCTGCATCCGCAGTTTGACGAGGTGCAGTACAAGGGCGCCAAGAACGAAGGCCGCCTGCTCGCCAGCGGCGTGAATGCGTCGCCCGGCGCGGCCGCGGGCATTCTGGCGTTTGACGCCGATCTGGCGGAGCAGTGGTATTCCGAAGGCAAAGCGGTGATTCTGCTGCGCCCGGAGACCAAACCGGACGACGTGCACGGCATGGTGGCGTCAAAGGGCATCCTGACCGCTCGCGGCGGCGCGACCAGCCACGCCGCTGTGGTGGCGCGCCAGTTCGGCATTCCGGCCGTCTGCGGCGCCGACTCGCTGCAGATCGACATGAACGCGCGCACGGTCGTCTCCAACGGCCACACCTTGAAGCAGGGTGACTTCGTCTCGATCGACGGCGCGAAGGGCGAAGCGATCGTGGGACAGATCACCATGGTGATTCCCAAGTTCGAAGAACAGGAAGACCTGGTGACGCTGCTCAAGTGGGCGGACGAGATCAGCGCGCTCAAGACCCGCACGGGTGTTGACGGCAAGCCGGTGCGCGGTCTGCAAGTGTGGGCCAACGCCGACTATCCGAAAGATGCCGAGCGCGCGCGCTTGTTTGGCGCGCTGGGCATCGGCCTATGCCGCACCGAGCACATGTTCTTCGAGGAAGTGCGCCTTCCGATCGTGCAGCGCATGATCCTGGCCAAGGACGACGCCACGCGCGACGGCGCCTTGAACGAGCTGCTGCCGTTCCAGCGCAACGATTTTGCGGGGTTGTTCAAGGCGATGACCGGCCTGCCGGTGATCATCCGCTTGATCGACCCGCCGCTGCACGAGTTCCTGCCTGCGCAGGACGAGCTGATCAAGGACACCGCACATCTCAACACCAAGCGCCACTTCGAAGCGCTTAGCGACGCCGAGCGCGCCGATCTGGCGAAGAAGGAAGAGCTGCTGGTGGCGGTGAACCAGATGCACGAGCAGAACCCGATGATGGGCCTGCGCGGCATCCGCCTGGGCATCATGCTGCCCGGCCTGATCCAGATGCAGGTGCGGGCGATCTTCGAGGCGGCCTGCGATGTCAAGAAGGAAGGCTTCGAGCCGATTCCCGAAGTGATGATCCCGCTGACCGGGCACGTCAACGAGCTGCTGAAAGTGCAGCCGGTGCTTGAGCAGGTGGCCAAGCAAGTGATGACCGAGAAGGGTGTGAAGGTCAAGTACAAGTTCGGCACGATGATCGAGATTCCGCGCGCGGCCATCACGGCAACTGAAATCGCGAATGTCGCGCAATTCTTCTCTTTTGGCACCAATGACTTGACCCAGATGACATTCGGATACAGCCGCGACGACGCAGAGCGCAGCTTCCTGCTCAGCTATGTTGAGCAGGGCATTCTGCCGACGAATCCTTTCCAGACACTTGACCAGGAAGGTGTTGGCAAGCTGATGCAATCGGCGATCACCGACGGTCGCGCGGCGCGGCCAGACCTCGAAGTCGGCATCTGCGGCGAGCACGGCGGCGATCCCGATTCGATCGACTTCTGCTATCGCGCGGGCAACAACTATGTGAGCTGCTCGCCATTCCGCGTGCCGATTGCGCGGCTTGCGGCGGCGCATGCGGCGTTGAAGCACGGCAGGAAGTAGTCTTGTGTGTTGCAGGAACCCGATTCCCCAAAGGGGAATCGGGTTCCTGTTGTTTTCCCGGTCTTCCTGACACTCTCTGACGATTTTCGAAAACAGCAGCCGCAACGCCCGATACGCTCTACTATGTCTGAATGCCTTTTCGAAAATCGCAATTTGTGGCCGGCACCTGCTTTCATGTTTACAACCGTGGCAACAATCGCCAGATCGTCTTCTTTGAAGAAGCCCACTACCTGTTTTTTCTAACCAGGATTCGCGAGTATCTGCCGGCAGACGCTCTGGACGTTATCGCTTATTGCCTAATGCCCAATCACTATCACTTTCTTATTGCCGTCAAAGCCGACGGAGCACTGTCGCGGTTTATGGAAAGACTGTCGAAGTCGTATACGCGATGCATTAACGATAGCTTGCAGCGTGTGGGATCGCTATTTCAGGGTCGATTTCAGGCCCGGGCAGTGACAAGTGACATCGACTTGGCACACCTGTCGCGAT